>JAUUVE010000271.1 GCA_030589715.1 Desulfobacteraceae bacterium
AGAATCCCTTTACCCAGGAGCCCCAGTGCTTTTGCCTGTTCTATGGCCCTTGTAACCACCTTCACAGCGAGGGGGTATTCCGCCCTCACGTACTCAATGGCCCTCCGGGCACCCACGGCATAGGCACATATGGCAATTCCTTCAAGCACCTGGTGTGGGTTGCTCTCCAGGAGAGTGCGGTCCATGTAGGCTCCGGGGTCCCCCTCGTCTGCATTTAAGATTATGGTCTTTTCTTGTCCCTCGGCACCCCTTGCCAATTCCCACTTTCTCCCCGTGGGGAACCCGGCACCTCCCCTCCCCCTGAGTCCGGAGTGCTTCACTTGGCCGATGATTTTATCGGGTGCCAACCGGAGTGCTTTTACAAGGCTGGAATATCCACCCATTGCAATATAATCCAAGATCTCTTCGGGGTCGACAAGACCGCATATTTCCATGACGACCCGCTTTTCCTGGTTAAATCGGGGGAAATCCCAGACCTGCGGGATCAGATCGTTTTCCTCCATTGCGCCCAGTAAGTACTCAAAGAGAGGGTCCCCCTCTTCCAAAAAGGATTTGACAAGCATCCTTGCCTTGCCAGGGGTTACCTGGTGATAAAGGATTCGAGGAAAACCTGGATTGTCGACAATTACAAGAGGCTCTCCATAGCAGTGGCCCATACATCCTACCGACACGATGCGGGCTTCGATATTGCGCTGGATGAGGGCTTCTTCAAATGCCTTTTTTGTCTCCAGGGCGCCGGATGCAAGGCCGCACGTGGCCATACCGATGTATATCCTTGTGACCTGGTCCCCGGCAACTGTATTGGCGTGCATTGCGCCCTTTTCCCGGATAGCGCTGAATATCTGATCTAGGTTTTCATTATTTTCCGGATTCATCTCTTTTCTTTTCTCTTGCCTTACGTTCCTTTTCTATCTGAAAACCCAGGATAATACCTTCCACCTTGCTGGGTGCCATATGGCCCTGGACTGACTCATCCACCGTGGCTACCGGGGCCAGGGCACAGCATCCTATACAGGCGACCCTGTCAATGCTGAATTCTCTGTCAGGGGTGGTTTCCCCCTCTCGAATCTCCAGCTTTCGTTCAAAATTCTCGAGTATGATATCACCACCTTTGACATGACATGCCGTACCAAGGCATATCTTAATCGGATGTTTGCCCGGGGGGTTAAATCGAAACTGGTTATAGAATGTGGCAACGCCATACACCTCACAAGGGGCAATTCCAAGGTATTCTGCCACCATCTTTATGGCATGGGGGGGAAGAAAGCCGTGTCTTTCCTGAATCACCTGGAGGATGGGGATAAGATTGCCCCTTTCTCTACCAAAGCCCGAGAGCCTTGAGGCTATATCATCCAGCATTGCTTTTTCTTCCGAAAGTCTCTCTTCATCCACCGTTTCATTCCTCTCATACATCAGTAGCTCTTAACCTAACCCGGATAAACCGCGACCAAAAAGAGTCTCTCGCAAAGGCGCAAAGACGCCAAGTCTTTTAAACAAATCTCTCATCCTTACTTTCCTTTGCGGGCTTTGCGGCTTTGCGTGATATACGTTACTCCAAAACTCCTCTTGGTGAAAATCTGTGACTATTTTGAGCCCAATTCTATTTATAAGAGACTAAACATCTTTGATTATCTTGGCATACGATTTTCAGGCAGGCTTTGCCGTTCTTGCTGAAAGAAACTGGAAACTCGAAACGTAAGCTCTCAATAATCTCGGGCACCGTGGGGTTCGGTTATTTCCCCCAAACTTTTTGAGAGGCTGCCTCGAAACTCTATGACCTGTAGAAATGTCAAGACATATCCAAGTTTCAAGTTTCGAGTGTCAAGTGTTCAGTATCTGCCCGTTGCATTCCCTCAGGTGACTTACAAAAGCCAGGCCAAAATTCAGGGTCTTGGCGTATGTAGAGAGCTACACTCTCTCCATGGCGCCATATGCACCCTGTATCCTGTCTCGTAGCAAGAAACAGAGCCTTTCCAGCACCCTAAATCCAAGGGCCATATCGCTGACCATCATCTCCCTTAACTCGGACCCTTTCATTGCCAGGACCTTTGAGTCTTTCTCACTGGAGGCCGATGCCATAAGATTATGAGGCTCAGCCAGGAGCGTGGACCAGCAACCAAACACCCTCCCCTTTCCCAGTATTCCGATCACTGCACTTCCCGTGCGTGCGCCCAGGTCGAGGGATCTCTCAAGGAATATTCGCCCCTGGGCGATGACATAGATATGCTCTCCGAAATCCCCCTGTCGAAAGACGTATTCTCCGGCTTCGTAAGTCTCCACCCGGCAGAGGCTGGCTATCTTCTCGATATGACTTGTTTCTAGCCCCTCGAAAAACTCACAGTTTCTTAAGGCCTCTTTGATCTCTGAACTGCCCATTTTCGACCCCTCAAATTCTAAAGAAATAATGCCGTTTATTGTCCCTCATCCGTTATTGCTGTCCTTCTTCCCGTTCCCCCCCTGTGACCTGAATCTTCCATTGATGTCACGAGCCCTCTGCTCCCCAGAGATTGGGGTTTCCTCAAGATCCCTTTAATATTGAAGACTTGGGGAAAGTCAAGCGGAATCTCATCCTGGCAATTGTTTATAGATACTGATCTTGGTGCCATGCCAATCGGAATTTTTACCGCAGGTTACCACAAATCAGATTGACCGCACTTGCCTTTTTCAGTATAAGTCCCTAAAGTTCAACAATCTTACCTTAATCTTTAAGTCCTACTTGGACCCTGGGAGCCTTCAATGAGGGAAAACCCGAAAATTTGCCGATCCTACTCCTGACGGAACCCGGCCGTTCTGTTAGGAGCGTTAAGAACCTTCTCAGCAAGAGTGGAACACAGTAAGACCCTATCAAATTCACAAAGACCGTAAAAAAGGACAATCCATCCAAGCCCCTAAAGAGGCCAAAGGAGGATACACCTTGTACTTTTTCTTCTATTTTACGCTTTCCGGAATCTTCCTGGGTGCAATCTATTCCATTATAGCTCTGGGAATTGTTATCATCTACAAATCCACAAAGGTCTTTAATTTTGCACAGGGCCATCTGCTTATGGTGGCGGTCCTTTTAGGGGCCACCCTGTCGGAGAGTTTCGGGATCATAGGCGGAATGATCCTTACCGTAGCAGCCACGGCCTGTATTGCGCTGCTATTGGAGCGCCTCACACTGCGGCCGCTTATTGGCCAACCCCTGATTGCAGGACTGTTGATGACTATTGCCCTGGGCTACGTCCTTGAGGGAGGGGCCTTGATGGTCTGGGGAGAAGGGCTCTACAAATATCCCGAGTTGTTTCCCTCAGAGGCTGTCAGTATAGGGAGCATTGCCATTGAACAGGAGGTGATCTGGGCCTTTGTTGTATTGGCCGTGGGTTTTGCTATTTTTGTCCTTTTTTACCAAAAGGCCATCCTGGGGAAGGCCATGCGGGCCACAGCAGAGGACCATCAAGTCAGCCAGAGCATGGGAATCCGGGTTACCCACATGTTCAGCATAAGCTGGGTGATCGCCGCGATCCTGGCCTATGGGGCCTCCATATTCCTGGGAAGCGTTTCGGGGGGCCATTATCTAAACAGCCATCTTGGCCTCAAGGCCATCCCCGCCGTGCTGGTGGGTGGCTTGGATTCCATCCCCGGGGCCATTGTGGGGGGGTTGATTGTGGGACTCCTCGAGAGCCTTGTGACAGGATATTTGAGCGGAGAACTGGGGGAGGTGGTTCCCTTTATAGTGCTTTTGATCGTTTTGCTTATCAAACCCTATGGGCTTTTTGGTTTGGTCAGGATAGAAAGGATTTGATATGGCTCGACCGGCTGGAATTTTCGATGTCCGGTACCAACAGGATATTGCGATTGTTAGGACGGTTCCCCAGTGGGTGACGCTAGGATTATTCCTCCTTTTTCTCCTCCTTTTACCGCAGCTGTTTCCAGCCCGGTACCTTCTCAACATCATCAACATCATCATGATAATGACCATATCGGTCCATGGCCTCAATATCCTTACCGGCTTTGCCGGGCAGATTTCGGTCGGCCATGCTGCCTTCATGGGTGTAGGGGCCTATGCCTGTGCCTCTTTTATGACCTTCTGGGGGTTAAGCTTCTGGCTTTCCCTTCCC
>JAUUVE010000122.1 GCA_030589715.1 Desulfobacteraceae bacterium
CGCCCCCGATGCTGTCAAAGCAACCCGCCTTGATCAAGATCCTGACGTCCTGGAGATGGATATGGCTTCCAGCCCGGAGCAGGAAGTCCTCAAGAGATGTGAAATGGCCGTTCTTGGTACGCTCGTGAATAATAAATTCTTTGGCCTCCTGAGAGAGGGCCTTCAACTGCATGAGCCCGACCCGGACCTCTTTGTTTTTTCCGGTATACTTGATTTCACTCTGGTTGATATGGGGGGGCAAGATCTTGAGGCCCATCCGTCTTGCCTCAGACAGGTACCCAAAGGTGGAGTAGTAGCCCCCGCCGTTTGAGATAACAGAGGCCATAAACTCGGCCGGGTAATGGGCGCGAAGATAGGCAGACTTGTAAGCCACCAGGGTGTAGCTTGCCGAGTGGGGTTTGCAAAAGCTGTAGCCGTCAAATCCCATCATCATCTGCCAGACATCTTCGATGATTTTTGGGCCTACACCCCTATCCAGTGCCCCTTTTACAAAGCGGACGTAAAAGTCCCTAAGGCTCTTTTCCCTGTGCTTTTTGCTCACCACCTTCCTGAGAGTGTCTGCCTCAGCAGGGTCAAATCCGGCCAGATGAATGGCGGCCTGACTCAGTTGCTCCTGAAATACCATCACCCCGAGGGTCTCTTTAAGCAGCGGTTTCAAAAGGGGGTGAGGAGGTTCCCAGGGCTCCCCCCGGAGCCTTGATATCCAGGTGTGTATGCCCTGGTTTGAAGCGGGCCTGATGATGGAGGTTACCACCACATTGAGATGAAAGTGGTCCATCCGGAGGTACTCTTCAAAGGTGAAGCCTGATCTGACCTTTTTAAGTACCTGTCTGGTGGCAGGGCTTTCAAAATAGAAGACCCCGAATGTGTCCCCCTGATAAAAGACCCTTATGGTCCCTGGGTCATTGATGGGATTTAGGCTGGCATAATCGATCCGGCGGCCATAATTCTTCTTCACCAGGTCCAGGGCATCCCGGATGACGGCCAGGCTCCGGTTCCCTAAGATGTCTATCTTTACAAGGCCTGCGTCCTCCACCGAGTCCTTTTCCCACTGGAGGACCTGGAGACCGCGGGGTGAGATCTCCACCGGGCAGTACCTGCGGATGTCGTCGGGAACCACCACCAGGCCACCGCAGTGGGTGGAAAGGTGGTTGAAATGCCCTTCAAGCTGGACGGCAGCACTCAATATCTCATCCCAGGGTTTCTGGAAATCGATCCCCCTCATTTTGGGATGATGGGATAATTCCTGCCAGATCTCTTTGAGACGCCACCCAAAGCCTATCTTGCTGGTTACCCGCCCAATCTCTTTGTCTGTCAGGCCGAAGACCTTTGCCACTTCCCTGATAGCCGATCTGGCGGCAAAGGTGTTGTGGTTGGCCACCATGGCCGTCCTGCGGTTTCCGTACCTGGCAAAGGCATAGTCTATTACCTCTTCCCGCTCATCCCATGCAAAGTCCACATCTATGTCCGGGGGGTCCATCCGTCCGAGATTTAAGAAGCGTTCGAAGAAGAGGTTATGTTTTATGGGGTCCACATGGGTGATTCCCAGGGCATAGGAGACGATGGAGGCGGCCGCGCTCCCCCGGCCGCATGAGTGTTGAGCCCTTTTTGTGATATCGGCAACCACCAGAAAATAGTGGGCAAAGTTTTTTTTGCGGATAATTCGCATCTCATGTTCCACCCGCTCCTTGACAGCCCTTGTGATCCTCCCGTATCTGCGTCTGCATCCCTCCATGGTCTTACAATAGAGCCGGTTAAAGGACTCCCCGTCATCCATGTCTTTGAAACGGGGAAATATGACCCGGTCAAAGTCCCAATCCAAAAGACAGGCATCGGCAACCTTGAGGGTATTTGAAATCGCTGCCGGTGCGTGGGGATACTGATCGATCATGTCATGGGGGGAGTTCAGGAAATTGTGCCCCCGGCAGGTATCCTTGGAAGTCAAGCGGGAAAGCTTCGTGTTGAGGGATATTGCCCTGAGGATCAGGTGGAGCCGGAACCGGTCTTTTCTCACAAGATATACCCGATTGGTGGCCATGGGTGGAATTTCGGTTTTACGGGAAAAGGCATAACAGCGGGCCATCTGGTACCCGGGAGACATCTCTACAAAAAGATCTTCAGTGGAGTCTCGTCTGAGGGCCTTTAGGAGCCTGAGGTCATCGGAAAAGATGATAAGCCCCTGGCGCCTTTCCCTGAGTGCCCGGGTCAGATCAAAATCCTGGTGGCAGTGGCAGGCGGAGACAATGTGAGAAAGATTGGCGTATCCCTCCAGGGCTTTGGCCAGCAGGACGGCCCGTTGCCCGTCGGATAGGAGTTCGCTACCGACAATGGGATCAATACCCATCTCTTTGGCTGTCCGGACAAAAAAGACCAGTCCGTAGAGCCCGTTGGTATCGGTCAGGGCCAGCCTCTTTATGCCCAGGGCCTTGGCGGTCTGGCAGATCTCTTCGATGGTGCCGATCCCCCAGCCCGCGGAGTAATGGGAGTGGATGTTGAGATGGATGAAATGGGGCATGATATATGGGCGCAAGGCGTTAGGCGCAAGGCTCAAGGCATTAGGCTGCTCTTCCGTATTTGATCGCTTCCTCACCGTGTCGCTCTCTGATGCGATCCAGGGCCTGGGTGAGTTTGGCTCTTTTCTTCGCACCAGGTGACGGGGCATGGAAGAGGGATAATTGGGGAGTTGGGTGAGAAAACTCCCAGAACCAAATCCTCATAAACCGGACGCGAACCCGCCGATTACAGGTCTTGAAAAACAGTTTTTCCAAAGGCTCGTATAGGTCAAGATCCAAGGAGCTCATGCAGGGCAGCTTGAGCTGGCCTTTGGCCTCCACCTGGTCGGAATACCTGATCAGAAGAGCGGCCTTTCGGGGAAAGAGGGCTCTTTTTCGGAACCGGTAGGAGCATCTTTCCACCAGGGTATAGAGCGCCCCCAAGAGTTTATGGTCATCATTATCATCTAAGGGAAAGGTGATCTTTTCGGCCACCATGGGTTTCATGGGGGAGGGGCAAACCGGGCTAGGGTCAATACCTATGGCCCTTTGATGGATCAGATAGGCCTGACGGCCAAAGATGAGCTTCAGATTGCCCATATCCAGGGCGGCCAGTTCACGGACCCGAATGATGCTCAATTCTTCCAAAAGGATTTTTTGACGAGTATGGCCTATGCCTGGTAACAGATTTACCTTGAGGGGGGCCATAAATAGGGCCTCCCGACCATGGTCCACATCTAATACCCCTCCGGAGGGCATAATTCGGGAGGCGATGTTCGAGACCATCTTGTTCCCTGCCACACCCACTGTCCCGGATAGATGTAGGCGGCCCTTAATTTCTTCTCCGAGATGATAGGCCGTATCCTTGGCCTTACCCCATAACCGCTCGGTCCCGGTGATGTCCATGTAGATATGTCCTGGTCGGGACGGCTCCCAGATGGGCGTATATTGGGAAGCCAGTTCAGCCAGGGCGTGGGAGGCCTTTTCCGTGAGCCTGGAATTGGGGGGCAAAACAGTCAGACCCGGGCACAATTTTATGGCCCTTGAAAGGGGCATGCCTTTAAAAACCCCCTCGTTTCGGGCCTCAGGAGAGACAGAGACGATAAGGGAGCGTTCTGATTGAGGTGGGGCCACAGCCACAGGTCGGTCCCTGAGTCCCGGTTGGCAGACCCGTGCCACAGCGATGGGAAAGGTCGGTATGTGAAGATGAATGATATGGCGATACAAGGTGTAAGGCATAGGGTTAAAGGCGTAAGGCGCAAGGCATAAGGCGCAGGGCGCAAGGGGAAGAACACCTTTAGCCTCACGCCCAAAGCCTATTTAGTGTCTGACCGAAAACCTTGAGATAAAGATTTTCAATTTAGCTGAGGCACCATCAACAAGCTAAAATCACCTCTTTTTTAAATCCCTGGCCCAGACCTGGTTTTCCGGGACAGCGACAACGGATCGTTCTATGGACTAAATTTCGGGTCGCCAGCTTCCGACCTAATAAGTCGCGCTCTCCGAGCCGGAGGCCAAAATCTAAAATCGTGCCTGAACGGAGTTTTCGTTCAGGCGCTATTTATAATACCTCATCACCCCCACGACCTTTCCCTGGATCTGGAGGTTTCCTTTTTTGATCCGGGTGGATTTCATTCCAGTATGGGCCGGCTGGAGCTTCACATAGCCCTTTCTTTTGTAATATTTCTTGACGGTTGCCTCATTGTTGATCAATGCAACCACGGTCTCGCCATTTTCGGCTGTGGGCTGCTTTCTCACCACCACGAAATCCCCGTCTAAGATGCCATCTTCCTGCATGGAATCTCCTTTGACCTGTAACACAAAGTAATCCCCCGACCCTATCATGGAGGGAGGAACCTCGATGGCGCTCACATCTTCAACCGCCTCGATCGGTTTCCCGGCCGCCACCCTTCCCAAGAGGGGGAACTCGAATCGCCTGGTTTCTACGGGGCTGATCACCTCGATGGCTCGCTTGCGATTCTTTTCCCGGGGGAGCCGAATATAGCCTTTTTGCTCCAAGGTCTTGAGGTATGTGGTCACAGTGTTGTAGGAGTGGAAGCCGAAGTGGGAGCAGATCTCCTCAAAACTGGGGGATCTTCCCCACTCCTCTATGTAGCGGGAGATATAGGCCAGAACCCCCTTCTGTTTGTCCGTTAATTTCATATTCCCCTCCTTCTCCATGCCTTGCGGCTTATGCCTAAGGCCTTACGCCCAGTGCATACTGTAAATTTTACTGAAAGTCAACAGAAAAATAATGGGGTAGGGGTGCAGGCGGTTGTGGTAAAGGTTGTATCCTCGCCGTAGGGGATCTTTACAATGTCGGTGGCCAACGATAATGACAGGTGGTATTGGGCCGGACCGGGATAGTGAGCTAAAGCCCGCCCTGGCCTCCGGCTCGTAGCGCCTACGGCTCGGAGAGCGCGACTTGATGTGCATTCTTGGCACGATCCTGCTGAATACTACGCCCGCAGCCCCGATAGGCTTTTGGGGACAAGCTCAACCCCGAAGACCGTTTCCAGGTGGTGTTTCACTCTCTGGCGCACCTGATCCATGGATACCTTTTGCCCCAGCTCTTGTTCCAGAGAGGTCACAGCGATGCCTTCAAGGCCGCACGGATTTATCCAGCTAAAGGGCGTAAGAGACAGATTGACGTTGAGTGCCATACCATGGAAGGAGATCTCCCTGCGTACTGCTATTCCGATGCTCCCCAGCTTTTTGAGGTCGACCCAAACTCCCCTGTTGATGGGGTTCCTCTCCGCGATGACCTCCCAGTCGGCAGCCACACGAATCATGACCTCTTCCAGGTCTTCCACATAATCGGTCACGCTCAGCCGCGCGTCCTGCAGATTTACAATGGGATAGACCACGAGCTGGCCTGGGCCGTGGAAGGTAATGTTCCCACCCCGCTCCACCTGGATTACGGAAACCCCTTCCTTTTCCAGAAACTCCTTTGAGACGGTAAGATTTTCTATTCCTCCCCTCCGGCCGAGGGTAAAAACAGGGGGATGTTCCAGTAAGAGGACAATATCTGTGTTAATGACGCCTTTTTTTCTTTCAGCTACAAGTCTGACCTGGAGATCCCATGCCTCTCCGTAATCAATTACAGGAAGCTCGGTGAAGAACCACTTCTTATTTGCCCGTGCATGCGCCAAACTGTTATTGTCCCTTGCTTTGGCCCTACTTAGTGCCTGAACGATTCATTTCAGGAAAGAAGACCTTATCACATTCTTTAGGCGGAAGCCGGAGCCTCTTGAGCGCGACCTCCGCCACCTGGGATATGGGGTCATACATCTGGGAGACGGGGGGGTTATAGGAGAGCTCTGTGTCCATGATATCGTAGAGGGTCATACCACCGTGTATGGCCAGGGCAAAGATGTTGATCCTCCAACCGGCTCCTTCTTTTCCAACGGCCTGTGCCCCCAAGATCCTACCGTCACTGCTATCCACAATGACCCTCAGGTTCATCTCCTTTGGGACGGGCATGTAATGAGGCCTTATCTCTCGTTTTGTTGATATTGCTCTGGCATCATAACCCAACCTCTTGGCCGTCTCCAAGGTATATCCAGTTGAGGCGATTTCCAGACCACCCACCACCGTAAGCAAGGTATTGAGGGCCCCTGGGTAGGGACTGTTCCCTCCGGCTGCATTTATTCCCGCTGCCATCCCTTGCCTGTAAGCGGACGTGGCGAGCTGCATTGTAACCGGCGTTCCATCTATTCGTGAATATGTTTGAACCAGATCTCCGATCGCATAGACGTCTCTGAGAGAGGTTTCCATCCTGTTGTTCACCAGGACCATACCCTCTATTGTCTTTGCGCCTACGGTTTTGGCCAACCTGGTATTTGCCCTCATCCCGACGGCCATGACCACGATGTCACAATCGATAGTTTCACCGGAGACCTCCCCCGATTCCACACCCTTGACACCGTTGATGCGATCTATTCCTCTGCCAAAGAGAACCCTTATTCCCAGGCCTTTCAGGTGCTCAATAA
>JAUUVE010000370.1 GCA_030589715.1 Desulfobacteraceae bacterium
AATGGCCCTTCAACCCAAATGGGTCCCTTAAAGACATCGCCGGTATATGTGATCCCAGTGGCCGGATCTTCGGCCTCATGCCCCATCCGGAGGCGTATAACCACTATCCCAATCACCCCGACTGGACCATAAAAAAAGAGATCCTCATCCGACAAGGCAAGTCCCTCATGTCCGAAGAGGGGGAAGGTATCAAGATATTCAGAAATGCGGTTGAGTATTTTAGGAATTGAAGCTTCCTGCTGCTATGCCGGTATTAAAGCGGTATAGTCCCGTTTGAGCCGGATTTGAAAGGAGGAGATGCTCCAAATGATCAACGAAACAATGACAAGACAGGAGAGATTACAGGCCGCCATCTCCCTTGAGCCCGCGGACAGGCACCCGGTCTTTCCCATACTGATCACGACCGCACCCAGGTTATACGGAATCACCCAGGCCAAGGCATGGCTTGATCACAATGTGGCACGCGAGGCACTGATCAGGTGTTTTGAGGAATTTGGATACGATTACGGGAGCAAACCCAATTATTACTACCCGATGCTTCCGGGAAAACTGTGCAGTGCACCCGTGCGCAACCTGATACCCGGAAAACAGTTGGGAGAAGATGACCTCTATCAGATAGACGAGAGGGTCCTTTTTGCCCGGGAGGACTACGACAAGATGGCTGCACTGGGGTGGAATGGCTTTTGGGATGAGCATTATGGGAAGATCAGCAAAAAGACAATGGAAGAATTCAAGATAATGCAGTCCCTCAGCAACCAGCTCTATGTCGAGGACATGAAGATCTGTGAAGAGAGGGGTATGCCGATCTTTTTGGGTGTCGCTGTGGACTCTGTGCTGATGGCCTTCTCGCTGTGCCGCACCCTGACCGAATTCACAAGAGACCTGTATGAAGTCCCAGACAAAGTGGAGGCCGCCATGGAGGCATCTTGCGACGATTTGATTTCCAATGCCATACAGGTCTGTAAAAACAACGGCAAGGACGTGGCATTTATAGTCCTTGAAAGAGGCTCTGGCTTTTACTACCGGCTACCTCTATTTGAGCGCTTCGAGTGGCCCTTTCTGCAGCGTTACGTGGATGGTTTCTTGTCAGAGGGGATAACCCCATGGCTACACTTTGACACGGACTGGGGGATAAACCTTCCCTATCTAAAAGGGCTTCCCAAGGGAAGATGTATCTGCGACCTGGATGGCACCACGGATATCTTTAAGGCCAAAGAGATACTCGGGGGTCACATGTGCATCAGCGGTGACGTCCCCGCAGATCTCCTGACATTGGGAAAACCAGAGGAGGTCGCGGACTATTGCAAGAGGCTTATCGACGTGGTGGGTCAAGACGGAGGCTTTATGTTGACCACCGGGTGCGAATGCCCGATAGACGCAAGGCCCGAAAATATTAGGGCAATGGTAGAAACAGGAAAAACATACCGGGGCAAGAAGCGGCGCGCCACGCCCCACCGGCCTGAGACCCTCAAGAAAAAGGCGGCCGAGGAAGCTGAGCTCAGAGGGGAAATTGCCCAGGCCGTGGCTAAACTCCGATACAAAGATGTGATGGGCCTGGTGGAACAGGCCACCGGGGAAGGCATGGACCCCCTTGCGATCCTAAATGAGTGTCGTGCCGGAATGGACCGGGTAGGAGAATTATACAGCAGCGGAGAATATTTCCTCTCTGAACTGATTATGTCGGCCAATATCTTCAAAAAGGTGGTAGGGCTACTGGAACCACTCCTGGCGAAAGATCAGCAGGATTTTTCCCTGGGCGCAGTGGTCCTTTCAACACCCAAAGGCGACATCCACGATATCGGTAAGGATATTGTGGCCACCCTTTTTAAGGTGTCCGGATTTGAGGTTATTGACCTTGGTGTAGATGTGGCACCCGAAGCGATTATAGATGCGGTTGCCGAGTCGGGCGCAAAGATCATTGCCATGTCCGCCCTCATCACGCCCACCTTTAAGTCTATGAAAAAGACGGTTGAATTGTTGGAGGAGAGGGACATGAGAAAGGGCCGGTATGTCATTATTGGGGGTGGTCCCACCACTCCCACTGTTCGGGATTATGTGAACGCTGACGCCTGGACCCTTGATCCCAAGGAGGGTGTCAACTGGTGTAAGAGCTTTGTGCAGGGTGGGGATGGATGATTATGGTGAGATGACAACCGCTTTACTCTAAGCAGTCCTGAATCGCCTCCAGGAGCTCTTCCGGTTCCGGTGGTTTCTCAATATAGGCCTCCGGATCAGGGATATTCTCCCCCTGGTATTCATTCAGGACCCTCTGGGAATGGAAGAAGGTCTTTTTCGAGAGTGCAGAGAGCATTATGACGGGGATGTCCTTTAGTTGCTGATCTGTCTTTAGATCCCGGTACATGCTGATCCCGCTCTCCTTGGGCATCATCACATCCAGTACTATCAGAGAAGGCTTATCCCTGCGGGCAACCTCCAATCCCTCCTTTCCATCTACCGCAGAGAGGGGCTTATATCCGTTTGTTTCCAGCAGGGTAGATACATAAATCCTCATATCCAGTTCATCATCCACAACCAGGATCTTCTTACGCAATTTATTTCTCCTTACCACTCTTTTTCTGCCGAGATCCTAATACATATGACCTGGCAATGTAAACCTCTTGGCCGGGTTTCTAATGGCGATTACATGGCAGTGTGCATATTTGGACACATTTGCCACGGTGCTCCCGTGTACTATTCTATCTAGCTCGGACTTACCTAGTGCCCCCATAACGATCACATCAATGTCATTCTTTTTGGCATAACGTATGATCTCTATATCGGGTGATCCGGACTTGACTACAAATGAATAATCCCCGCAGTCACCTAGCCTCTTCTCGTACTCTTCCCTCAAGACCTCTCTTGCCTTCTCTTCGATCTCTTCACCATAGAAGGCCTCGCCACCCGGTGACCCCTCCGGTACATGCTCATCCACGATATGTTTGCAGTATGAATATGAGGAGTGTGGGACGTGGAGGATATGCAGCCGTGCGTTGTGTCTCTTGGCCAGATCCAGGGCATGAAAAAATGCGATATTGGCATCCTCGGAAAAATCTGTGCAAAATAATATGTTTTTGTATTCCATCATGGCGGGCTCCTTTAAAGATTGAAGTGAA
>JAUUVE010000247.1 GCA_030589715.1 Desulfobacteraceae bacterium
AATAAAGATATATGATCAGCTTAGTTATTAATGGTTTTTGAAACATCACTGATTTCCATGGCACGTAATCGCCCCCTAATTTTAGCAGGCCAGAGGATATAAAATTAGGGCTCAGACGAGAATAGTGTGGGTACCTCCAATATGTTGCAGTGTAGAGATAATAGCCAATAAATAGTTGGTTTAATTTGATAAGCCCAAATGGGGGCGCCAACTTTAACATCGCGGGAATTATATGGACCTCGGGTGGGCAACTATCGCGCTCCGCTTCGCTCGCTTACTGTCCTGCATTGAACCGCCCCACCAGATCCCTCGTCCCTCGGAATCTACTGAGGCTTTCTCCACAAGGTATAGCAGCATTGTCGGTTCATACTCAATCTGTAGAGATCTTCCCTACCTTCTGACGCTTACCACATTATTTTAAGGGCATTCGAATTAAACTCAGAAACGGCAAAATTTAAGAAGTAGTATCTCCTGTGAATACTAAATGACGATTTGCTATATAATGTTTCAGGAACTGTGGGACTGATGCCCGTGTTCCTTTTGATGGGCGCAACCGCGGGATGATTTGGCACTGCCATTTGGACATTGCTCCGAGAGACTACTCCCGGCCCTATCTTGGGAACCGTTTCAGGACTTCTCAACCCATTCCCATTCCTTGGAACGGCCCTGTTACAGGTCTGGACCGGACCCATCCTTGACCGAGCCGGTCGAATCGGTGAGAATTATCCTCCTTCCGCTTACGGAGAAGCCTTCTTTATCTGCCTCGTAGTCGTCGTTGTTTGCCTCGTTCTGGCAGTATGTATCAGAAAGCGGTTGTATTCCAAGGGCTAAAAGATCCACCTCCACAGTACACGGGCGTCTGTATCCACCAAAGGCGCAGAGCGATGCCGCCAAATCAAAAGATTCTCCTTATAGCTTGGGGAATGAGATGTGTGGGGATTCCCCTAATCTATTAGACAAATCTTCTCTTTCTTTGACTCATCTTCTCAGGTGTAGTAAGAGATGGGTAAAGGGCCTGGGCTGGCCTTAGGCTTACTTATGGGGTCCATCTTGAAACTCCTGATGGACAATTAAGAACAACCAAAGAAAAGGAGGCAAGAAAATGAACATCAGACGAGGTTGTTTTGTGTTAGTTTTCGCATTTCTGGCCTTAGGTTTTCTGGCATCGCCGGCAACGGCAGCGGATCCCATCAAGATCGGGATCATACAGGGATTGAGCGGCCCCTATGAGATCTACGGGAAGGCCGAGGTCACCGGATTTAAGATGGGGTTGGAGTACTTCACCAATGGAACAAATAAGATCAACGGAAGGCCTGTGGAACTGATCATTGAGGACACGCAACTAAAAGCGGCGAGGGCCAAGATGCTCCTCACCAAGCTCTACAGCGATGCCAAGGTGGACCTGGCAATAGGGCCCACAAGCAGCGGTGTGGCCCTGGCCGTGCTTCCCGTGGCCCAGCAATTCAAGAAGATCCTCATTGTTGAACCTGCGGTAGCGGATTCCATTACCGGGAAAAACTGGAACCGTTACATCTTTCGAACAGGTCGAAACTCAAGCCAGGATGCCATCTCCAATGCCTCGGCCATTTCCAAGCCAGGTGTCAGCATCGCCTGCATCGCGCAGGACTATGCCTTTGGCCGTGACGGCATCGCAGCATACAAAAAGGCCGCGGAAAAACTCGGTGCAAAGGTGGTGCATGAGGAGTATGTCGATCCAAAAGGCACGGACTTTACGGCACCCATCCAGAGGATTATCGAGGCCTTGAAAGACAAGCCTGCTCCCAAGTATGTTTTTCCCTACTGGGCAGGAAAGGGCGGACCCGTAACCCAGATAATGGCTTCCGGGCTTGACAAATACGGCATCCAGATCGCAGGCGGTGGCAATGTTATGTCGGCCCTCAAGTTGATGAAACCGCTCAAAGGGATGCGAGGGTCCATTTACTACTACTACGAGAATCCCAAAAACCCCGTGAACGACTGGCTGGTGAAAGAACACTACAAACGCTTTAACGAACCCCCGGATTTCTTCACCTGCGGAGGTTTTGCTGCGGCAGGCGCCGTGGTGGAAGCCATCAAGCGGTCAGGGGGAAAGACAGACACCGAAACGCTTATCACAACCATGGAGGGGATGGAGTTCATGACCCCCAAGGGTAAGATGAAGTTCCGAAAGGAAGACCATCAAGCCCTTCAGTCCATGTTCGCATTTGAGCTCGACGTAAAGCCGGATGTGGCATGGGCCATTCCTGTGCTCACCAAGGAATTGTCAATGGAAGAGACGGCCCCACCTATTATGAACAAGAGATAAGAGGGCGCTCATTGATCGCAGACCCACACAGGCAATCAGTCGGCGTGGGTCTGTGGTTCAAACAACTATCTTTATAAGATGCATTCCACTTCCATGCCTAAGTAAGACTTCGGAAGATCCCACGGATTAGTAATGATTGAGAAAGACAGAGATCCCATAATAGAGACCAGAGACCTGACCATCCGCTTTGGGGGGCATGTGGCCGTGGATCATGTGAATCTCCGGATCGAGCCCTTTGTCCTGAAATCCATTATCGGACCCAACGGGGCTGGAAAGACCACCCTGTTCAACCTGATGACCGGCCAGTACAAACCGAGCGAGGGGAGGGTCCTCCTCAAAGGAAAGGATATAACTCATCTCAGCGCCGTGCAGAGGACTCGTCTGGGCATGGGCCGATCCTTTCAACTGACCAATATCTTTCCTGTTTTGACGGTCCTTGAAAACGTTCGTGTTGCTATTCAGTCCCACAAGGGCATTGGGTTGAACTTTTGGAGGAACTATCTGCATTTCTCAGGACTGGAAGACGAGGCCTATTTCATCCTAAAGGATGTCCTCCTGGATGAAAAATGGGCCGTGCCTGCAAGTTCCTTAACCCATGGAGAGCAGAGGAAACTCGAAATCGCCATCCTCCTTGCCCTGGAACCGGAGATTCTGTTTTTAGACGAACCTACTGCCGGTATGTCTCAAGAGGAAGTCCCGGCCATCTTGGAGATACTTCAGAGGATCAAGGACGCCAGGGATCGGACCATGCTCCTGGTGGAGCATAAGATGGACATGATCATGTCCCTGTCGGACACTATCGCGGTCCTTCAGGAGGGAAGGCTGATTGCCGATGGCGATCCGGATGAGATCCGCAATAACAAGGCGGTTCAGGAGGCCTATCTCGGTGGAGGAGCGAGGCGTGGATGAGAATATTCTAAAGGTCGAAGGGGTCCATACATTTATTGGCCAGCACCATATCCTTCAAGGGGTTTCCTTTGATGCAAAGGCCGATGCAGTAACGGTCCTTATCGGCCGAAACGGGGCGGGCAAGAGCACTGCTCTAAAGAGCGTAATAGGGCTCCTTCCTTCCTCCAAGGGGAGAATTATTTACAAAGGGAAGGAAATTCAGGATAAAAAGCCATACGAGATCGCCCGAATGGGCATTGGCTTTGTCCCGGAAAACATGGGGATCTTTGCCGAACTCACGGTGGAGGAAAACATGCGGGTAGCCATGCTTGTGGAGGATGATACCACGGCCCGCAGACTGGAGAGGACCTTAGAGATGTTTGCCGATCTCAGGAAATTCTGGAAGGCCAAAGCCGGAAACCTGAGCGGTGGACAGAAGCAGATGTTAGCCATAGCCAGGGCCATTGTGAACGACACCTCTCTACTCCTTATTGATGAACCCTCAAAGGGCCTCGCACCCATAATTGTGGATGCAGTCATCGAGGCCATCAACCAGATCAAGGAACACAGTGTCGTTGTCCTGGTGGAGCAGAACTTTTACATGGCAAGCTCAGTGGGGGACTATTTCTTCATCCTGGACGACGGGATGGTCGTCCACAGTGGCGATGTGGAAGAGCTGATCCAAAACGAGGAATTACAGAGCAGATATCTCGGTATCTCCAAGGTTGAGGACTAAAACCAGGGAAAACAGGAGTAACCTCAAATGGCTGAAACCATGTTAAGGCGTTGGAACCAGGAGCTTACCATAGCAGGTGCAGTTGTTCTCTTTCTCCTCCCCCTCATAGGGATTCAACCCAAAACCTACCTGACGCTTACCATTGCGGGCCTTGCAATGGGTATGCTCCTGTTTCTCGTGGCCTCTGGCGTGAGCATTATATTCGGTCTGATGGATGTCCTCAATTTTGCCCACGGCGCCCTGTTTGCTTGGGGGGCCTATGTCGGTTTCACCGTCTTCAAATACTTGATGAAATGGGTAGTTGCGGATTCGGTCCTTAAAAATTTTGCGGTCTTTTTCATAGCTATTGTCGCTGCTATGTTGGTGGTCGCCCTTTTGGGAATTGTCCTGGAAAAGATACTCGTGCGTCGTGTATACGGACACCACCTGTTCCAGATCCTCATCACCTTTGGCGCAACCAT
>JAUUVE010000050.1 GCA_030589715.1 Desulfobacteraceae bacterium
AGGCCGGCTGCGCCGGTCATGGCCGAGACAACGGTGTCAACTTCATCCAAGGTGGCAAGGTGCATGAACCCTTCGGTCCCTGAGAATACCTCTGGCCCTGCAGTGCTTCCAATACGACCCTTCAATCTTGAAGCAAGACTCTCTTCCAGGACTGAGACGGCAATTGGCTGGAAACTTTCTATCTGTTCTAAAAGGAGGTCAAGGTTTCTACCGGCCGCTAAGGCCACTATCTTGTACTTCTCAGGGTTGGCATGAATCACTTTGAGGGCATTAACCCCGATGGAGCCGGTAGAGCCTAATATAGCTATCTTTTTCATTCCCCCTCACTCATCTCATATTATCCAAAGAGAGATATAAAGATATAGCACAGGTATGGCAAAGATAAGACCATCGATCCTGTCAAGGATGCCCCCGTGTCCGGGGAGAATATGCCCCGAGTCCTTTACCCCGTGGCCCCTCTTTAACGTGGACTCTGCCAGATCACCTATTTGTCCTGCTGCGGACAGCAGAAGCACAAGGACCACCATCTTTATATCTAAAGGATGGAGGTCGACCAAGCAGAGGAATAGAGACGCGGCAATTAGACTGCTGACCAGCCCTCCGATGGCCCCTTCCCAGGTCTTGCCAGGGCTGACTGCCTCATACAGTTTGTGCCTTCCAAAGAGTTTTCCGAAATAGAATGCGCCGGTGTCGCTTGCAAAGATGACGGTCAGGAGGAAAAATATCCAGACCTCTCCCCCTGGACGGAAGTCAATAAGTGCGAGTAGGGCAAGTGGCAGCGCAACATAAATCGGTCCAAAGACCGCTTTGCCGAGATCCCCCGTCGAACCCCGTTGCGGTGAAGGATGGGTAAGCATGAAGGAGGTCATGGGGAGGAACGCCCATAGCACGATGATGACCGGTGCCAGCAGGATATGCCGCATATATATGGCAACAAACAGCAAAAGCGTCAAAAAAGAGTTAGACCAACGGACAAAATTAGGGATCCGGGTGGCGGTTATGCCGTAGAATTCCATGAGGCCGACCAAAGAGGCGGCACAAAGCACTAAATGGAACAGCCACCTCGGTCCGGGGCCTATGAGAAGGACCAATGCGGGTATGGCGATTAGGGCCGTGAGCCACCGTTTCAGATGCGTGTTCATCACCCTGCTTACCTTTTCTTCCGATTCTCCACCGCCTACCCCGTGCTTCCTATTGTTTCCTATACGCTCCTTACACCTTACTCCCTACTGCTTACTTCTTATCCCTCCTGCGTACCCCCGAATCGCCTTTCCCTCCTTTGGAAGTTCTGTATAGCCTCAATATATTCGTCTCTGCCGAAGTCCGGCCATAGGGTCGGGGTAATATAGATTTCAGTATAGGCTATCTGCCATAGGAGGAAATTGCTGACCCGGTACTCACCACTGGTCCTGATGAGTAACTCAGGGTCGGGCATCTCTGACGAATATAGCGAATTTGAAATTAATTGTTCCGAGATCTCATCAGCACTAATCTGGCCCCTTTCTATCTCAGCACCTATTTTCCTGATCGCATCCAGGATCTCCTGCCTGCCCCCGTAGCTGAGGGCCAATGTCAGGACCATGTCTTTATTGGAAGCGGTTTGATCCATGACATCAAGGAGTATTTCACGGGTATCTTCAGGGAGTTTTTCTATTCTTCCAATGCTTTGGAGCCTTATCCCGTTCTCTTGCATCTCCTCCAGCTCGCCCTTAAGAAAGCGTTTAAGGAGCTTCATAAGGGCGCCGATTTCTCTTTTGGGCCTCTTCCAGTTTTCCTCTGAAAAGGCGTATAGGGTGAGCCACGGAATACCGATTTCCCGGTTGGTCCTAACAATTTTTCTGACCGCTTCGGCACCCTGCTGATGCCCACGGACGCGGCTTATGGACCTCTTTTTGGCCCACCTGCCATTGCCGTCCATGATAATAGCCACGTGTTCCGGTAGCTTATTGGGGTCTATGGATATCATAATGTGAATATTAGGGGCTTAGAGGAGTTGAAATGGTTGAGGGAATGAGACGCTGAGGATCAGAATTCCAAGATCTCTTTTTCCTTTTCGGCAGTGATCTCATCTGTTTTCTTGATAAATTCATCTGTTATTTTTTGCACCTCGTCCTGGGACTTATGAAGCTCATCCTCTGATATCTCCTTTTCATTTTTTAATTCCTTAAACATTTCATTGGCGTCTCGCCTGTGGTTGCGAATCGAAATCTTGCATTCTTCAGCCATTTTTCTTGCCAGTTTCGCCAGCTCCTTACGCCTTTCTTCGGTCAAAGGCGGGATGGGTATCCTGATTATCTTGCCATCGTTCATGGGAGTTAGGCCCAGTTCAGATCTCAGGATACTTTTTTCTATATCCTTGATGATTGATTGATCCCAGGGTTGGATGGTGATGAGGCGGCTTTCGGGAACAGAGATGGAGGCAACCTGTTCAATTGGCATTTGGGTCTCGTAGCACTCTACCTTTATGTCATCAAGTAGTGCGGTGGAGGCCCGACCGGTCCTGATCTTCTTGAAATCCCTCTTCAGGGCTTCCCCCGTCTTTGTCATCTTTTCGCGAAGTTCGGCAACTATTTCATCTTTCATGACTCACCCAGTTGAAACCTCACAAATCGCCTGATCACGATATTTTCCCCGGTCTTGGCTATGATATCGTTTAATAGATCCTGGACCGTTATGTCGGGATTCTTGACAAATGGTTGCTCCAAGAGACAGGCCTCGGAGAAAAATTTCTTTAGCTTTCCTTCTACAATTCTTTCGATCACCTTCTCCGGCTTACCCGATTCCATCGCCTGGGTGGCATAGATTCCCTTCTCTTTTTCGAGGATATCGTTAGGCACCCTCTCACGGTCAATGGCAATAGGATTGGTAGCTGCAATTTGAATGGCTATATCTTTAACAAAGGTTGTAAAGTCTTCGGTCTTTCCTGTAAAATCGGTTTCACAGTTTGCTTCCACCAAGACTCCTATCTTGCCACCCGCATGGATGTAAGATTGTACCTGCCCCTGGGAAGTGATGCGTCCCCCTCGCTTCTTGGCAGTGGCAATCCCCTTTTTCCTCAAAAAATCGAATGCCCCGTCGATGTCCCCATTGCACTCTTTAAGGGCCGTCTTGCAATCCATTATGCCGACACCCGTCTTTTCTCTCAGCTCTTTTATCAGTGAAGTTGAAACTGTCAATTCCTATTTCCCTCCATAAATCTTCTAGTGATAAGTTCTGATTCGAGCCTTAGGCACTATCAACTTGTGATTCTTCCGGCCCTGCCTCATCCGTTACCTCTGACTTTTCCCTTCTTGGAAGAATGATAACCTCCGGGCCTTCCCCCTCATCCTCCTGAGGTGCAACCGCCTCTGTAAATCCCGCTTCTTCTGCTGCCTCTTGTTCCTTGACCAATTCCGCCTCTGCCTTCAATCGCTCTTCTGCAAGATCGTGACCTTCCACGCAAGCATCGGCCACCTTTGAGCAGATCAATCTTATGGCTCGTATGGCGTCATCATTGCCGGGAATGATAAAGTCTATTTCATCGGGGTCGCAGTTGGAATCAGCAATGGCGACTACCGGAATTCCCAGCTTTCTGGCCTCTCTGACTGCAATTTTTTCCCTCTTCGGGTCAACTACAAAGACGGCCCCGGGCAATTCGTCCATATCCTTGATGCCTCCGAGGTTTCTGTTCAGCTTGAACAGCTCTTTCTCCATCTTCAGGATCTCCTTTTTCTTATACCGATTGATGGAGCCATCTTCTTTCATTGCCTCCAACTCCTTGAGACGGGTGATACTCTTTCGGATAGTCTGGTAATTGGTGAGTGTTCCTCCGAGCCACCGGTTCACCACATGAAACATTCCGCAGCGTTCGCTTTCTTCGATAATAGAATCATGGGCCTGCTTCTTGGTCCCCACAAAAAGGACCGGATATCCCTCGGAGACAATCTTTGCAACAAATTCATAGGCCAACTTAAAGAGTCTTACCGTCTTTTGAAGATCTATGATATGGATCCCGTTACGCGCCCCAAATATGTAAGGTTTCATCTTGGGGTTCCAACGCCTTGTCTGATGTCCAAAGTGTACACCCGACTCCAAAAGCTGTTTCATATTAGTAACTGCCATCCAATCCTCCTTATTCAGAGATCCTTCTTGATCTCTCTGCCACGGTTTTTCCTAGATCCGGAGTGACTCGCACCTTACAATCAGCAAGGCACCGGGCAAGATTCCGGACGTGTGATCTGGCCCTAATAAGGGCTTGAGCTTATTGGGCCAACCTGTTATATTCTCTTATATTCAATTTGCTTGGCGCCCCAAATTTTTCTAAGGCATCGAGGCAGCCAAGACCACTGATGCCCAATATCTTCCCATGGGAAAAATTTTAAACTAAATCTTATAACCTTGTTCATCTTCTTTTGCAAGAAAAAAGTGGCGGATTACAGGAATTCTATTATTTGGTACTACCCTCCCTGAAGATTGGGAAGAGGGGAAACCCAAAAAATCCATAATTTGGAATTGGTGTAACAAGGGCTTTCAGGACCGGATGATCAGGCTCAATGCACATTAGAGATAGGGCTAGTCATGGATGAAAAGATCAAAAAGGGGCTCAAAAAGGCCGTTCAGCATGCCGAGAAGGGCGTGACCAAGTCTATACTGCGCTGGAAATACAAGAAGGAAGGCAAGCAGATTCCCTTAGAGGATAGACTCGAAGATGAATCCCGTCATGTTGCTGACCGTGCTCACGAGGTCATTGTTAGGAGAGGCAAGAACGTCTGGAACGAACTGAAAAAGGCCTATTTCAAAAGAGACGGAAAAAGGGGGCCGGGTGAGTGAAAAGCAATGAGTTGTTGGCCGGGATAAGGGCAGATTTAGATGAGAGGGAGGGAGCTAGGTTTTCACCATGGGCCTGTCTGAGTCGCGATGCAATCAGGCTGAGAGAGGAGGATGAAGTAAATCAGGGACACAGACAAAATTTCTCCATTGACACCGATCGTATACTCCATTCCTTGGCTTATTCCCGTTACATCGACAAGACCCAAGTCTTTTACCTCATAAAAAACGATCACATCACTCACAGAGTCTTGCACGTACAGCTTGTCTCCAAGATCGCCAGGACCATAGGGCGTCTCCTCAGGCTTAATGAAGACCTGATTGAGGGCGTTGCCCTTGGACATGATATCGGACATACGCCATTTGGGCATGATGGCGAGAGATTTCTCTCGGATCTGTGTGAATCACATAACATTGGCCGATTTCTGCACAATATACAAGGTGTCAGGTTCCTGCAGGAGATAGAGAGGAAGGGGAAGGGCTGGAACCTGACTTTGCAGGTGCTGGACGGAATCCTTTGCCACAACGGAGAGCTGCATTCTCAGGCATTAGAGCCGCAAAAAGGAAAAAAATTTGAGACCTTAGATCGTGAGGTGAGACAAAAGAAGGAAGACGCCTCCCTGGATATCTGGCCCATGACCCTGGAAGGATGTGTGGTCAGGATGGCAGATACCATAAGCTACATCGGCCGGGATATCGAAGATGCCATAAGGCTCGGCCTGATAAGGCGTCGAGATATTCCTGAAAAATGCAGGAGGATTCTGGGGGATACCAATGGGACCATAGTTTACACCCTGGTGGAAGACCTTGTTGCAAATAGCCTGGCCAGACCCAGTGTAAACTTTAGCATTAAGGTCGGAACCGCGCTCAAGCAGCTGAAGGCATTTAATGAAGAGTCAATCTACAGGAACCAAAAGGTAAAGGCCCAGACCCCCAAGATCAAGCTGATGTTTGAGCTGTTGTTTGAAAAATATCTCAGGGACCTTGAAACGGGAAATGAGGATTCAGATATCTTCAGAGGGTTCCTGGATGGCATGTCGCCGGAATACATGGCAGAGGCATCAACCGCAGAAATCGTGCGCGATTTCATCGCAGGCATGACAGACGAGTATTTCCTCAACCAATGCCATAAAAACCTTGTGCCCCAAAGAATGACAAGTATCTCATAGAGGTAAGTCAATTCAAGAAGGTTTTTTTTGTTAACAGAATTTAATGAAATTCTTACTGAAACTGGTTGACAAAAAAAGACCCAATAGGTATGGATATTGACGCTCGTGATGCAGGAAAGACCGCTAACATTATATGCTGGAGGCCAATGCAATGGTTCAGGGTGGGGAGTTAAAGGAAGGTGACACCATTTTAAGGCTGGAAGATGTCCATATGTCCTTTGGCAAGGTAGCCGCCTTGGCCGGTGTCAGCCTGGATGTAAAAAAGGGTGAGATTCATTCTATTATCGGTCCGAACGGGGCCGGCAAGACGGTCATGATGAACTGCATCAACGGTCTGTACAAGCCCCAAAAGGGGGATATGTACTTTAAGGGGGAAAGGATTAACGCCCTAAAGCCATACAAGCGAGCAGAGCGGGGTATTTCACGGACTTTCCAGAAATTGGAGCTCTTTGGCGGGATGTCGGTCCTCGACAACATCCGCTTAGGAAGGCATATCCATCTCAAGAGCGGCATTGTGAGTGGGTCCATATATGTGGGCAAGACCAAACAGGAAGAGATTGAGTCCAGGGAATTTATCGAAGAGGAAATTATTGACCTGCTTGAGATAGAAAGCATCCGGGATAAGCCTGCCCATATGCTCCCTTATGGGCTCCAAAAGCGTGTGGAACTGGGCAGGGCCCTGGCGCTCAATCCCGAACTTCTGTTGTTAGATGAACCATTGGCCGGGTTGAACTTGGAAGAGGTGGAGGATATGGCCCGGTTTATCCTCGATATCAATGAAGAGAAACGCTGGAAGATCACCTGTGTCCTGGTGGAACATGATATGGGTGTGGTCATGGATATTTCCCACAGTGTGAATGTGTTGAATTTTGGCATTCAGATCACAGACGGGCCACCAGAGGAGGTCCAGAAAAACCCGGAGGTTATTAAGGCCTACTTGGGTGAAGAGGATTTGTATTCCACAAGGAGGTAACGAAAGCGATGGGTGGAAATGGGATAGAAATCACCAAGGACCTCACGATCCCCAAGCTTTTTGTCAGGCAATGTAAGAAGTATGGCAAGGACAAGGTGGCCATGAGGGAGAAGGAGTTCGGCATATGGATACCTTTTACCTGGCAGGATTACTATGACAATGTCAAATACCTCTCTTTAGGGATGGTCAGCCTGGGTTTGAAGCGGGGGGACAGGGTGTCCATGATCGGAGACAACCGTCCTGAAGGACTCTGGGCCGAGATGGCTGCGATCTGTGCCGGCGGTGTTGGTGTCTGGTTGTTCCAGGACTGTATGATGGATGAAGTCAAATACATTATCGACCATTCTGACTCCAAGTTCTTTGTTGGTGAAACCCAGGAGGAGGTGGACAAGGCACTATCCATCAAAGACGACTGCCCCAAGTTGGAAACCATAATCTGGGATGACCCAAAGGGCATGAGGAATTACCACCAGGAGTATCTCATCAGCATAAAAAAGACCCAGGAGTTAGGAAAGGAGCTTGACAAAAAGGAGCCCGGCCTTTTTGAAAATATGATCAACGAAGGCCACGGAGATGATATTTGCCTCCTATTTTACACCTCCGGGACCACTGCCCTTCCCAAGGGCGCGCTCCTGACACACTGGAATATGCTGACCATGGGCAGGAATCTCATGGCACTTGATCCCTGCTATGACACCGATGATTTTGTATCTTATCTCCCTTTTGCCTGGATCGGGGAGCAGATGATGTCCATATCCTGCGGTCTACAGGTTGGATATACCCTCAACTTTCCGGAAGAGCCGGATACGGCCCAGGAAAATATCAGGGAGATCGGCCCACATGTGATGTTTGCGCCTCCCAGGCTTTATGAGGGTATGACCCGTCAGGTCCAGGTGAAATACATTGACTCCACCTGGATCAAGAGGAAGATCTATGAATTTGCCACCAAGGTGGGGTATAAGGTGGCGAATATCAAGTTTGAAAAGAAGCACGTCTCCTTGAGCCTGAAGTTTTTGAACTGGCTTGCCTATATTACCATGCAGAAGAAGTTAAAAGATCATCTTGGCCTGTCACGACTCAGACACTGTTACACCGGGGGCGCTGCCATGGGCCCCGACCACTTTCGGTTCTTTCATGCCCTTGGCGTCAACCTGAAACAGATATACGGCCAGACCGAGATCGCCGGCATCTCCATTGTCCACCGGGATGGGGACGTGAAGTTTGACACCGTGGGTACTCCCATCCCGGAAACAGAGGTCAAGATCACCGACGAGGGTGAAATCATATCCAAAAGCCCTTCGGTGTTTTTGGGATATTACAAGAACGAAGAGGCCACTGAGAAGACCCTGGTGGATGGATGGCTCTATTCCGGGGACAGGGGTTTTATTGATGAAGATGGGCACCTGGTGGTATTTGACCGGTCCAAGGATGTTATGACCCTTTCCGACGGCAGGCCATTTTCTCCCCAATATCTCGAAACCAGATTAAAGTTCAGCCCCTTTATCCAGGAGGCCTGGGCCATCGGTGATGAGAGAGATTATGTGACGGCCGTGATGTGTATCGATTATGCAGTGGTAGGGAAGTGGGCCGATGATAAGAAGCTCAACTATACCAGCTATCCGGAATTGTCCCAGAAAAAAGAGGTCTATGACCTGGTTCAGAAACAGATAGAAGAGGCCAACGAAGATCTGCCTGGCCCTGCCAAGATCAACAAGTTCGTAAATTTGTATAAGGTCTTTGACGCGGACGATGAAGAGTTGACAAGGACCTCAAAATTGAGACGTGCCTTTGTGGAAGATCGATATAAGGATATTGTGGACGCCTTTTATTCAGATGCTGATACGGTTCATATGGATACAAAGATTACCTATGAGGATGGCAGGGAGCAGCGCATAAAGACAGACTTGAACATACAGAAGGTCAACGTGTGAAGAGTAAGCAGTAGGCAGTAAGGAGTAAGCAGTAAGGAGTAAGCAGTAAGCAGTAGGCAGTAAGCAGGGAGTAGAATGGGTGAAAATTACAAGGGTTATAGAGATCTGAAGGTTTATTCTGTGGCGTATCAACTTGCGCTGGATATTCATGAAGTAACAATAGAGATTCCCGAAAGAAGAGAGGTATTCTTTGATTGATCAGATAAGGCGATCTTCACGAAGTGTGCCTGCAAATTTGACTGAAGCATGGAAAAAGAGGCGCTACCAAAAGGCTTTTGTTAGTAAACTCATCGATTGCGCTGGTGAGGCTGGTGAAACAGAAGTGTGGTTAGATTTTTCTAAAGATTTTGCCTATATTGACGCGAACCAATATCACTTGCTTATGCAAAGATATGATGAAGTGAATCGGATGTTGTATGGCATGATTGAGAAATCCCACAAGTTTTGCCAATAGGGGTTCGTACGGCTGTCACTGCTTACTGCTTACTGCCTACTGCTTACTAAACTAAGGAGGGAGTAAAGAATGGAGCTATTCTTTATGAGCCTGGCCACAGGGATTATGGTGGGTGGAATTTATGCCCTGGTGGCCCTTGGCTGGGTGCTGATTTACAAATGCTCTGGCGTGCTTAACCTGGCCATGGGAGAACTGACCCTTATTGGGGCCTATGTGACCTACAGCTTCTACGAGGCAGGGGTGCCTTTTGTGGCTGCCGTGTTGCTGACCCTTGTTGTGGGGATTATACTCGGGTTTTTGACCGAGCGTATTTTTTTGGACAAGCTCATCGGTGAACCCATCTTGGCCGTTATCATGGTAACGGTGGGACTCTCCTTTTTTCTAAAGGGGCTTATCGGATATATCTGGGGGTCGGATACGAGAGTCTTTACACCTGCCGTCTTTGACATCAAACCGCTCACGGTTGGCATCCTCAAGATATCTCCGGTATATCTCTGGTCATTTATCCTGTCCATTGTCCTCCTCCTTGTCTTTGTATGCTTTTTCAAATACACGCGATGGGGCCTTTCCATGCAGGCCACGGCCGATGATGAAACAGCCGCCCTCTCCCTGGGGGTGAGCGCGCGATTCGTGTATGCGGCCGCATGGGCCATAGCCTTTAT
>JAUUVE010000262.1 GCA_030589715.1 Desulfobacteraceae bacterium
AAAAGGAGAAGTCCTTTTCCCACCCCCCCTTCTCGCTGACATCGTTGCCCCAGGTATAACCCAGGACATGGTCGAGGGCGTTGTCTTGACTTACGTGTCGCGCTTTGCGGCCCATCACAATGACCAGTTCGCCTTCGTAGTGCACCTCTGCGGCTTCCGGCGTCAAGATGATAGGCCACCCGCAGCCTGCGAGACTTGCGTTGCTCTTATGAAAGGGCTGGATACCCATCTCTCCTATTTTGCTGGCGGTTGTCTCCTCCGCCTGGACCGTATGGTCACGGTAGTTGACTCCCACGCCGCCAAAGATTTGTACCGGCGCCGTAACCGGCAGGAGTCTCACATCACACAATCGATGGATCGGGCCGGTCATCCGCAGTTGTCCTCTGAAAGGGCTTCCCCTTGTCTCGGTGATCTCATCACCTTTCGCGATGCCATATCGCGTCCGACCTCCAGTTCTGAACCTGACGATTTTCATTGTCGCACCTCCCTCTCTTCGATCCAATATGGATAACGACATAGCGACATAGACAACCGTGTATAAATACTTATCAATTATGTGAGTAGAGTAGAGGAATAGATCGCTTTAAGGCTGAAGTCAAGAGCGAATCTGACGATATCCCACATTGAGATAAGAATAAGATCTCCCAATGTGACTTGATTGAGGATATCACAACTTCTTGAATTTGATGATATATTTTGCTTATGTCAAGCTATGTCTGCAATTTTGAAAGGGCGAAAGCCATGCCCTCAAGGGTACATGATGAATTGTGGTATTGCAAAGCTATGAACCGACGAATCCCGCTGAAAGCGGGACATACAAGGCCCAGTCTCCGGGTAAGTTAGCACAACATAACGAAGCCCAGGATTCAGGAGATAGGGTAAATGCCGCGGTTGTGTAGCGAAACTTCACCCCGTTGAATTTCCCGGAGGGAACCCTATTCAACAGGGTGAACGTCCTTATCCATCGAGATCTTTCTCACATGCGATGGGGCTTCTGTGTGTTGATATCCCGGATCGGACCATCCCGGGCTTAGAGACCAAAGAATAACTCAAGCCTTCAAAAAGATTTCTTAGTTTTGATCGGTCTCGCTATTGTATGTTGTCACATGTCAAGGCCTGACCCCGTTCTCTCTTACGAGGTTCGTGTCGGACGAGCGATTATTGAAAATTCCCGCGAGGTTTTCATTGTGGCTGATCACACCAAGTTCGGCAGGGAGGCCATGGTACGCCTCTGCAATATACAGGGGGTCGACGCCCTCTTTACGGGTCGAAGGCCCCAGCCGAGCATGAGTAAGATGCTTTCCGAGGCAGACGTCACACTCCATGTGGCAAATGAGGAATCAGATGTCGATTGAGGATCTGAACCTTGTCGAAGATCCCCGCACATAGTGCGGGGGAACCCGTGAATGACTACAAATGTTTTTTCCTGACCTCGTACATCACGATGGCGGGAATGAAAAAGACCACATCGGTGAATTCGGGGGAAATTTCTTCTAAGATCCCGATCGCCAGATCGCAGAGCACACAGCCCTTTTTCTTGGCCACAATCTCTACAAAAACTCCTTGGTTGGTATTTCCCATAAGGCCTCCGGCGTTATACATAGTGTGGTTGAATATGAAATCCCAACTCCAATGGCTCCAGATGGGTCACCTCCGGAACATCACGTAAAAGGGCCTTTATTTCTCTTTCAAGGACCGGGCAGTAGACAATTGCTAAACACATACTAATCCAATAAGACCATGGAGTACCAGGCCGGAAGGAGTTTTCCCTCTTTGTCGAACTCTACTTTGAACCCCAAGGGGTCCAATGTCTTTCCGATATCCACTCCATAGGCATCCATAGCCGGACGTGCCAGGTGGGGAAAAAGGCAGGGGTCCGGATAGGCACATTCCTCACATTGTACACAGAGGGCCATGGCAAAGGCGAACTGACAGTCATGGGAGAGCATGGCTTCTTTTTCTATGGCTACGGCTACCTCCTGTCCTACCTTGGGATCAGTTGTTTTCAGGACAATTGCCTTTTCATATTTTTGAAAGGCTTCCATGAACATTTCCTGGGAAATGCTCAAATGGGGCGGACAGGTCCAGAATCTTCCCCAGCGATTGCAACCAAACCGGCATTTCAGGTGGGAACGGGGATCGAAAACAATCCGGCCGGTATCGATCAACCTGGCATCACGAGCACCTAATTCGATACTCTTGTCAATCAGAGCCTCGTACCTGTTCTCCATAAATTCCCTCCATAGTTTTGATAATGTCCCAAGAGGAAGGCTTGTAGATGCTCCCCATCAGTTAACAGCATTTGTAAAGCCTGAGAAGGCGCTTGTCCATCACAAAGTAGGACTTCATAAAGGAAGAGCCAGCCCATCGTGTCCTTACTCCGTGAACCGTGTTTGCGAGTCCTATAGTGCTGCGCAGGTGGGTGATCATCCAATTCCCATCAGAAACTCTTTGGTCTTTTTCCATGTCTCATTTAGGATGCTTAGCGTCCCTTTGCGAGCCTCGGAACGAAACCCGAACAGCTCGTTAAATTCCCCTGCGTTTCGCCTCATTTCATCCTTTTTCATGACAGGCGTTGAGATCAATAGGGATCGTTCGTAATGGGCGAATAATCGCCTCGCCATGTCAAGGCTCATGTTGCCGAACTCCCTTTCGAACATGCGCCTCCAGTGGTAGGTCCAGCCCGGTATCATAAAGAACGTTCCGGCGACTTCACACAGCTCCTGGTAGTATTTCTCTCGCCCTCCGATGATCAGACCCACACAGTCGTCCACAGGGTGATCTCCATCCATAGGGATAAAGATAGGCACACGGGTGTCCGATAGCAATTCATCCGGCTTTTCAAGGGCATTTCCGCACAACCCATACCCTAGAACCAGGACATCCACGTGGGGGCTCATTTCATGGGCTGCCTCCACCAAGCCCTGTTGAAGGGTTTTCTTCCTGTTGTGGAGCGCCAATTCCAGGACTTTAATCAGTACCTCTAACCGGTCTGGAAAACTCGGAGAAAACGTTTCCAGGTCAGAGATCCGCCGTAGGTTTTCTATTCCATTCGATTGAAGCGCCCCAATCAGGCGTGCGGATTGATCGTCTTCCAGGACTGTGATCCGGGCAAGGTCGGGATCCCTCGCCAGAAGATAGGCGAATTCCAGTTCAAGAATCTCACATGTAAGAATACCCAGTACCGACATACCTCCTCCTGTTTTAAAGAGTCCGGTTCAACAAATCAGTCTTGATGAGGCCACTGGATGCCCTCGGATCCCCTATAACCGTTTCAGACCGGTTATCACCCCATGGCAGCGGCAGGCCGTGCTCACCAGGAGATGACCTCTGGCCTGTTTCACCTGGTCCAGAAGTGAAAACAGTTGTTTTGTGCGATACCCCCCGATGCCCGGACCTAACTGATGGCTCCGAATGGCCAGTGGTTGAAAAGGGCCTAACTGTATATCCCCAAGGATCTCAAACATGTTCTGTTTTCTTTTTTTCCTGGTAACCGTACAGATATCAAGGGGTTCTGCGCAGTCATCAGGACACCTGAAGTCGGCGTGACTGACGTAGATGTTCCCCTCGGGTCCGCGAATAGGGTTCGGGAGAAGTGACTCGATTTCATGCGGCAGGGTGAGGCGCTGAAGTCGCTCAGGGCCCAGGCGGGCCAAAATCCACTCAGCGGTCAGGTGAATGGGCAACGCAGGAATGATCCAGTCCGGGTCGTTCCCCGGGGAGAGGTTCTTCGTGAGGAAGTCCACCCCGTCCGCCTGTTCAAGTGTGCAATTCGTATCTTTGCATCTCAGAAGATTTTCTTTGACCGGATCTACCAAAACCAGGTGTCTGTCCTTCAAGCTCTTCGACAACCTCTGGTACGCAAGCGATCCGAACTGGCCTACCCCTATGATCCAGATCTCTTCCATAATGAACCGTCTAATACCACATTAAGCTCTCGGCCGCTACCTTAAAGGATTCCAGCGGTTTCCTCCTTTCCGTTTCCTAGGAATTGAAACCTTTTCATTTTCGGATAAGGGGTTTCCCCGGTGCCTTTCAATTTCTCAGTTGAAGTTTCCCTAATTCATTGTAGCTTTGCCTGGACCTTGGACATCTGATACTCGGCAAGGAAAACGTGATTGAGTCAATAAAACAGTATGTAAATGCGACACGGGTGATTCACATTCACGGGGTGAGGGGATATGAGGAGCAGTTGAGCCTTTCCGCGCTGCCTACGACTCGGGTGCATGGATGGCTGAGGTGCC
>JAUUVE010000330.1 GCA_030589715.1 Desulfobacteraceae bacterium
CTACCTTCAACTCAATAACAGAGGTCTGCTCACCCTGTATTTCTGAGACGAAGACTTCTTCGGGCACGTCTACTAGCGCTTTGGCGATGTATGTGATTAGTTCCTTCATCTCGATTCACCCCCGTCTTTGATTTCAGCACCACGTCATCTCAGTGTTCTGCTGGATTGGATTTCACCGATCCTGCCTTCTTTAAGATAGCCTTGGCAGACTCCGAGACAAGTGCCCCATTTTCGAGCCAGTACCTCACCTTATCTTCGTGAATCTTTATCTCTTCCGGGTCTTTCATTGGGTCATAGTAACCCAGTGTCTCAAGAAATTTTCCATCGCGCGGCGCTTCTGAATCAGCTGCCACCAAACGATAAAACGGTTTCTTCTTGGCTCCCATCCTTGCTAATCTAATCCTAACTGCCATATGCCTTGATTACCCCCTGTACTATTTCTATTCGCCGAAGTAAGTCGCACTCATTTGAATTTGAGCTCAACTAGTGAAAAAATTTGCAGAGCATACAAAGTTTAAGTAATCGGAACCTGTTACCCGAAAAGGGACGGCATGTTTAGATTACCCTTCTTGGTAAAGTGCTCCATCATCTTCTTTGTTTGAGCAAAGTTTTTCAGGAGACGATTCACGTCCTGTATCTTGGTCCCGCTACCCTTTGCGATTCTTCGTCTCCTGCTGCCCTTTATGATCTTATATTTGCGCCTCTCCTCCATGGTCATGGAGTTTATGATGGCCTCCACCTTGACCAATTCCTTTTCGTCCGGCTTAAGCTGCTTTAGTTTCTTGACCTGTCCCATCCCTGGCAGCATGCCCAAAATCTGCTCAAAGGAGCCCAGCTTTTTCATTTGCCTCAACTGAGATTGAAAATCCTCCAAATCGAATTCGTTTTTCTTGAGCTTTTCCTCTAACTTTCGGGCCTCATCTTCATCGAATTCCGTCTGGGCCTTTTCGATTAGGGAAAGTACATCTCCCATGCCCAGGATTTGAGAGGCCATTCTGTCCGGGTGGAAGGGTTCCAGGGCGTCGATCTTCTCGCCCACGCCGATAAATTTGATGGGTTTGCCGATTACTGCCTTGATGGACAACGCCGCACCACCCCTTGCATCACCTTCCATCTTGGAGAGGATGACACCGGTGATATCCAAACTCTCGTTGAAATGCTTCGACACGTTGACCGCGTCCTGGCCCGTCATGGCATCGGCTACTAAGAGGATCTCAGTGGGATTGATCTTTGCTTTGATCCGGACAAGTTCCTCCATCATGGCCTCATCGATGTGAAGCCGACCGGCCGTATCAATAACCAAGACATCCGCGCCTTCTCCCCTGGCCTTAGACAAGGCATCCATGCAGAGCTCTTCCGGCCTTTGATCTGTATCTGCACTGTAAATGGGCACATCGACCTGTGTGCTCAATTTTTTTAGCTGATCAATGGCGGCTGGCCTGTAAACATCTGCAGGGACGAGATAAGGGTGCCTCCCCTGCCTGCGGAGATATCTGGCCAGCTTGGCTGCAGTAGTGGTCTTACCCGAGCCCTGTAACCCTACAAGCATCAGCGAATGGGGCGGTTTTCCTACCAGCTGTAACCCTTGCTGGGCCTCACCCATCAGGCTCGTGAGCTCCTCATTGACGATCTTTATAAGTTGCTGCCCAGGGGTCAAACTCTCAAGGACTTCCTGTCCCAGGGCACGTTGACGTATGTCGTCTACAAGTCTCTTGACCACTTTGTAGTTGACATCCGCCTCCAGCAGGGCTAGACGTACCTCTTTCAGGGCCTCCTGGATGTTGGCCTCGCTCAGTCGGCCCCGGCCGGTGACCTTTTTAAATACCCCGTCTAATTTTTCTGTTAAGGCTTCAAACATAGTTAATAGATGTTCTAAAAGGTCGAAACTTTTAATTTAACTTTAAATTTGCTCTTTTGTCAACAAAAATCCACTTGAGTTCCGATCGGCTCTCTGTAGAAAATATTACCATATTTTCATCATTTTGCCATTAAAATATCGCGACCCTCCATTTCTGGCTTTTCACCATTGGATTTGGCCAAGCCAGGTCTGGGCCAGGGCCCGCCCTGGCGCAACATGCTTTGAATACGCTTTTGCGTTGCAATACTTCACAAGCCGTGGTCTTAGAACAAAGGTATTTCAATCCAGGTCCGGGCCAGGGATTGAATATTGAAAATTTAATGAAATTTTCTCTACTTGACTTACCAAGAACTTATGTGATCATTCAACGGACTCAGGCGGGCGGCTTCTTTGTTGTAGATTATCAATTGCTTGCTCATGAAAAGGCGAGGCGAGCTTCACCAATCGCCAATCTTCAATTTGCCTGCTTGTCCGGATTAGGGGTTGCCATGGGAGATCAGAAGCCCTAAAATCCCCTCCCACATAAGGGCGACCTAGCCGTCTATATGGCTCAAGATCTAAGATTCCTGCCCGTCTCCCGCTTTGGCGGGATACGGACCGGGAAGGCGGAGCTTCGATAGGACATATGCCGGAGCGTGTTGAAAGGGGTCAGGGTCACGACTTTGAATATGGAATTGGGGGGTGAAGAGGGAATTATCAGGCCTATGAAGGGAAAAGGAGATCCCTTGGTGGGCCCTGATGCCTTGATGATTATCATCCCCTCCGAGCTCAAGTACCTGGTGCAGGTGGCCAAGGCGCAAAAGGTAGCTTTCTCTGAGATGAGCTTGTACCGCTTATACCAGGCAGAGCGTGGGGCTGATGCGCCACTTACTCTCTGCGGTCCTTTTCTCGGGGCTCCTCATGCGGTCATTGCCATGGAAAAGCTCATCGTTTTGGGTGCAAAAAGGTTTTGGGTGCTGGGGTGGTGTGGTTCATTGCAACCTGATTTACCCATCGGACATATTGTGGTTCCAACAGGTGCAATCTCTGAGGAGGGGACGTCCCCTCATTATCCTATAAAGGCAAGAAGCCTTGAATCGGATGAAAGACTCAACCAGATGTTGGGGGAGGAATTAGAACGACGAGGGTTACCGTTTTCCAAGGGGGTGGTATGGACCACCGACGCCATTTACAGGGAAACACCGGGCAAGGTGAAGGCCTACCAGGCCCGTGGTATTCTGGGTGTGGAGATGGAGATCTCAGCCCTTATGACCCTTGCCCTTTACCGATCGGTTTCAATGGGAGGATTGCTCGTTGTCTCCGATGAACTCTTTGATTTCAAGTGGCGGCATGGCTTTTCCAATCCTCAACTGAGAAAGAGCTCGAGGGAGGCAGGGAAGGTGCTATTGGATCTGGCAACTTCCTGCTATTAGGTGATGTAAACCATGAGCCTCTAAGTGTTTGAAAAAAGATACAACTGACTACTGACATCACCTCTTATTGAAGGGCAACCGTAAATGGATTTATCAAGAGGCATTTTGGCTGTAGATGTGGGTAGCGGTACCCAGGACATTCTTGTCTGGCGGCAGGGGATTAACACAGAGAACTGCCCAAAGATGATCCTTCCCTCGGC
>JAUUVE010000059.1 GCA_030589715.1 Desulfobacteraceae bacterium
CCTGAACGTGCCCTTTGCAAAATACTTTACACTTACGCCCATAATTGCCTACTCTTTTCCACTTTCAAAAGAAGCCGCAAATCGGATAAAGGCAGACAACGGGCAAAGAGTCATAAGAAGGCGGACTTTCTAGTCGGAGGGATCGCACTCTCGGTGGCCTTCTAGATCCTTCCGCTTTCATATGGGGCAACTTACAACCCGAGTCTGTCAAGCCCCCGCACAGTTCCAAGACAGTCAGGATTCCTGGCTATAGATCCAGTACGCTCAACTTACTGAACCCGTTCCTTTAAAGACTTGCCAGGGGTGAATTTAACAGCCTTGGAAGCCGGGATGTGCATTTTTTCTCCAGTGCTCGGATTCCGGCCTTCCCGGGCTGCCCGATCAACTACTTTAAAACTCCCAAATCCGATGAAAGAGATTGGATCCCCTTTCTCCAGACTAGAAGAAATACCTTCTAAGACCGTGTTAAGTGCATCTCCTGCAGCCTTCTTGGTAATAGTTGCTCTCTCGGAAACCAATGTCACCAGATCTTCCTTGTTCATTTCTCTCCTCCTTTTGTTAATAGTTCACTGACAATCCTACAAAAGCTCTGTCTCTTAGCTCTTGATCTAATAACCCAAGTCTTCGCCGACAAGTTTCACGTGAATGCGGTCCTTGATCATGTGGCCTTCGATAATACTCCACATATTGCAGATACGTTGAGGTGATTTACAATCAGCACACAGTCCGGTCTCAACACACGGGTTCTTTAATCCCAAACGAATTGAGTTGACCGGAGCAGAGTAGTGCTTAACCCGGGCCATGGCGGAATCCAAATCGGGCACGATCTTGTTAACGCCGACCACCAGGATGACTTTCTTAGGCCCAAATATCATCGCAGCTACACGGTTGCCCATACCATCCAGGTTTACCAGCTTGCCATCCAAGGTGATGGCATTGGAACTGGCAATCATCACGTCGGCCGCCATGCCTTGTCGCCTAACCTCCAAAGCTTCTTCAGGCGACAGTCCAGGTCGGAAGGGATCTATGATTTCGACCTCGGGCAGCTTAGCTATCTCGTCCCAAAGGCCGAGGTCCACCGCCGTCATCGAGCCACAGCGAAAGACCGTCGCCCCGGCCGGAATCATCTCCACAATTTCACCTTTGGCCTGGGCGGCAGTGGGGGCATAGCTGCCCCCCATTCGGCGCTTCTCCAGTTGCTTGATAACGTCCTGAGCCACTTTTTCGCTCCAAACCGTTTGATGTGCGTCCATGCCTTGCCTCCTTCAAAAGTAGGTTTTTCCCAGATGGACCTCAGAAATGGCTCCCATCATAAGAGGGGCGAACCATGATTTAATGCTTTTTATCTTTAAAAGCAAGAAGAATTGCATAATTTCATGGGCATCCCCAGAAACTATATGCTCTGATTGTAAAGCTCAAGGGCCTTTTGCCTATCCATTGCCATTGCCTCTAAGATGATATTCCCCCACCCGCCGCCATCGGTCTCGCTCAGGCGGGGAGGCTTTAGTCGCATCGCAGGGCCTCAATGGGATCAAGACGGGCTGCTTTTCGAGCCGGTAGAAACCAAAAAACACCCCGACCAGGACGGAAAAACCAAAGGCGAGGATCACCGACTTGACCCCAATGACCGTTGGCCATTCACCCAGGGTGGCAATGGTCATTGCCCCCCAAGACCCAGCACAACGCCAATGATGCCACCGATCGGTGAGAGGGTCATCGACTCAATGAGAAACTGGGAGAGGATATCAGAGCCTTCAGCGCCTACGGCCATTCGAAGCCCGATCTTTCGGGTCCTCTCTGTAACCGAGACGAGCATAATGTTCATAATCCCTATGCCGCCAACGAGCAAGGAGACCGAGGCCACCACGGCAAGCAGCAGGGACATGGCCCGAGATGATTCGCCCCGGGCCTGCTGGTTCTCATCCAGGTCAAGGGCTCAATTAGGCGGTTCACCCTTTCCGCGGCTTCGCCAGCCCCTCCGGGGGCGGACGTATTGAGGCGGGAACCCCCAGAATCCGCACCCGTAGCTGCCTTGCTGCCCGGCGGCCTGAAACGGAGCGCCGCGTTAGGGACCCTTAGCACGTCCACGTGCTCCTCCACTACGATCTTGACATTGGCGGTCATCCCCGGAAGTAGCCGGAGATGGGGTTATCGGCAGATACCACCACAGTGTATGTAACAACGTTCTGGAGTGTATGGGGTGCCTTCCGTATCTGTTCGACCCGGCCGCTGAACTCACGGCCGGGAAAGGCATCCACACTAAAGGTGCCAGCTGACTTACCCCCGTATGGCCGATGTCGGCCTCATCCACACTTGTTTCCACCTGCATTTTCCGTAACTCCTTGGCGATGGTAAAGAGTGTCGGGGCCTGGAGGCTCGCCGCCACTGTCTGGCCCACGTCCACATTCCGTTCGATGACCGAACCGTCCACAGGAGACCGTATGATGGTATGTGCAAGATCGATCTTGCTCTGATGGAGGGTCGCGTCTCGTTGCTTCACCTGTGTCTGTGCATGTGCCACCTGACGAAAATTAGGGCCAGAGATATAAAGAAAATTAACCTGCGTATCATGATCATTTGACCTATAATAAGTCCTCGGGGGAGGATCTCAGAAGTCCGACTATGGTCCTAACCGTTGAAGCAATATCATGACCTGAGCTTTCACCCGTACGAATCCTCCAATTCCCATTGAACCAGCACAATATCTAAATAGTGGCTGACCGAAAACCTCGATATATGGTTTTCCGGTTTTACTCGTAAATCTTTAACGCACTGAGGTTGCTTTTTTTTTGAATCCCTGGCCCAGACCTGGCTTACGACTAAATAGCCCTACCTGATCGGCCTTGTAAAGGGCATTAAAAGTAACCGGTGTAAGTTGAGCTTGTCCGGGTTCTGGTATGGGCCAACACCGATACGTATCTTGGCCTGATCCACATTCATTAGGAGTGTGCCCAGAAATCGGTCCCAGAGGGAATAGATGGTACCATAATTTGTATCCCTCTCCCTGATGATTACGGAATGATGAATTCTATGCATGGAGGGGGGTACAAAGAGAAACAGGAATATCTTTTCAAACCATTCGGGTATTTTTAGGCTGCTGTGGTGAAACTGAGCACACAATACCAGTGCGCTCTCGAAGATCAACACGCCCTGTATGCTGGCACCGAGGAAAAATATGAGGCAAATCTTGATAATGGCCGAGATGGCCAGTTCGCCGAAATGAAAGCGGGTGGCCGTGGACACATCCATATTTAGATCGCTATGATGTACCCTGTGGAACCGCCATAGAAGCGGCACCTCATGGTTCAGGAGATGCCAGACATACAAGACAAAATCCAGGAATGCGACCGTAAGAAGGATCTTGAGCCATGCTGGCGCCTGGATCATATGAAGAACGCCAAGTTTATGGACTTCTGTATAGGTCGCTGTGCCCAAGATGGCGGCTGAGAAGATCAGCTTAATTAATATAGTGTTAAACAGGGTAAGGGCTAGGTTGTTTATCCATCGCTTCAGTTTCGATACCGTAATTTGCCTGTAAGGGACCAGTAGCTCCAGGATCAAGAAAAATAGGATCCCTCCCCAGAATAGCAAGAGCCTAATAAAGGATCCTGATAGGTCAAACATCTTCCCTCTCCACGAGACATTACCCCTGCTTCATCCCTGTTGCGGCCCCTTGTCCATAAGATCTCCCAGGGCTCTCAGGTGGGCCTTTTCCTCTTCTGCTATATCAAACAGGACGGCCTTGCTCTTGTCGTCTTCCGTTCTTTGTGAATATCTCAAATAAAGGTCTAATGCCTGCGTCTCAAGCATCATGGCCACGCTGATCAGATCCGGTATAGTCTCCATTGCAGCACGATTCCGTTCCAAAAACTCCTCGGTTGTAAAACCTCCCTCCATCGCATCTGAGACTATTCGGGCTTCAAATGAATCCCTGTCCGTCACTGAGTTATCAAGAGTGGCATAGAGTTCAAAAAGTCTTTGCTTGTGATTCTCTTCAAACCCGGCCAATCTTAAAAAGAGACTTGCCACTTCAGCGTCTTCATTCCTTTCAGCCATTATCTTGTAAAAATCCCCAAGCCCCTCTTCCATGCCATAGGCAAGCGTAATAATCTCTTCTGGCGTCTCGTCCCCTCTTAATCGTGCCATGCCCATCTCAGCAGGGCCCATTGCAGTGAGACCCTGCCAGGCCATAATGCCCCCTTTGAGATTGTAGATTTCCTTGAAACCCTTTCCCTCCAAAAGCTGCGCAGCGGCACGGCTACGCCCGCCAACTGCTCAGTAAGTAATAAGAGGTTTTCCTTGATCCAGTTCCCCTGTACGGTCAGGGAGTTCAGACAAGGGGATGAGTTTGGCCCCCGCGATATGGGCCGTTTCGTACTCCCCAGGCTGACGTACGTCCAAGAGCGTATAGCTCCCTTCCTTTTGTTGGTTCATGTAGGCCTTGGCCTCGTCGGGCTCCATAGACCTTATTCGCCTCATAAACTGTTTCCATCTCATTGTCCCTACCTCGCGCCCAATATGGTGGGGTCAGCCCGGTCCTCTCTTATCACTCGTTTGGCCTTTAGCTCGAACCTGGGCAATTCCCCGATCTCTTTAATCTCCACGTCAGGGGTAACCGTGATCCGGTATTTGGCTGTCTCAATAAAGCGGTTGACGGCCTGTTCCATCCGGTCCCGTGAAATGTCAGGAGCAGCTGGTTCAACCCTAATCTTGAGGTGCCCACCGCTTCCCATCTTTGGGACGACCAATTGATATTCATTGGCAAATTCTTCCACTTCCCTGACGAGATTTTCTATTGCAGAGGGGAAGATGTTGACACCTGCGAACTGAAACATATCATCGGAGCGGCCTAAGACGCCACCATCGAGCCGCAAGAATGTCCGGCCGCATTCGCAGACCTCCTTGTTGAACTGGACCAGGTCTTTCATCCGGTAACGCAAAAGGGGCACACTTTCAGTGCACAGGTTAGAGAGGACCAATTCTCCCACCTCGCCCGGTGCAACCGGTTTCAGGGTCTCCGGATCGAGACACTCTGCGAGGAACATGGTCTCGATCACATGGGTGCCATTTTGGGCGATACATTCAAAGCCGAAGTTGGAGATCTCTGTGGAGCCGATATCGTCATAACATTTGGCGCCCCAAAGACCCTCTATGGCCTTCTTGGTGGAAGGAACATTGGCCCCGGGTTCCCCTGCCGCAACCACGATCCGTATTGCCGAATCCTTTAGCGACATACCCATCTTGTTGGCGGTATCCCCCAGATAGAGCAGGTAGGTAGGTGTGCCACAGACAACGGTCGCCCCCCAGTCGAATACATTTTTCACCCTATCCTGGGAAGATTGGGCGCCACCCGGTACGATCATAACGCCTTCCTGCTCCAGGGCGGCCTGAAAACACCACCACGCAATGTAAAGGCCATAGCCAAATGGTACGAAGAGGATATCGGAGGTCTTTATTCCATAGCCGTACATAAAATGCATGAACTGTTCGTAGAAATGGACTGTCCAGTCATTCTTATTCAAGAGGACCTTTACGGGAATACCCGTGGTCCCTGTAGTCTGAAATACCCGCACACCCTCTTCAGGCGGAATGCACGGAAAATCCCCCCAGGGTGGATGCTGGGCCTGGCTCTCCCGAAGTTCTTCTTTGACGACAAAGGGGACATGCCTTATGTCATCCAGCGTGCGGATGTCTGATGGTCTTACCCTTGCCTCATCATATTTCCTTCTGAACATGGGGCTGCGGTCATAGAGATACTGCATCCGCTCCCTAAAGCGCTTCAGCTGGAGCTCCTCCAGCCTTTCCCTTGGAAGGGTCTCCATCTCCTTGTTCCAGTATGTCACTTCTTCCATATTGATATTTCCCCTCAAACAGTTCTTTATATGAGTCCACGGTCAGCCAGTAACCTAAGGCAGGTCGTACTTGTCCAACCCTTCGGTCCATTACGCTCGGGGACATAATTCAATTTGGTTGAGGCGAGTCGCGGGGAACGCACTCGGCGTGTATTTTAAGACGTGGGCTCCAGCATCAATCCCAATTCCCAATTCCGGAATCCGAAATTCATCTGATCTTTCCCAACCCCTTCAGGATCTTTTCGGGGGTGAAGGGAGTAGAATAAAGCCTTACCCCCACGGCATCATAGATTGCGTTGGCAATTGCAGCCAATATGGCTGAAACGTATCCTTCCCCCACCTCCTTGGTCCGATAAGGCCGATCCTTTTCGTAGTGCTCGGTAATTACATCTATATGCTCCGAGACAGCCACATTATGGATAGTCGGCATACGATATTCCAGCCAGTTGGGGGTTACGGTCCGGCCCTCTTCCATTATCACCTCTTCCAGGAAGGCATGGCCCAGTGCCATGGATACCTGCCCATCAATCTGCCCTTCCACCAAGAGGGGGTTGATGGGAAATCCGCAATCGTGGGCCGTTACAGCTCGCACCAGGCGAGCCTTACCAGTCTCCGTGTCAACCTCCACCTCGGCAACCTGTACGTCAAACGCATAGTTTTCACTCCAGCGGCCCTTTGTGCTGGCCAGACTCGGATGATACGGTTCATCCCGCATGGTGCGCCAGTGCCCTTCCCCTATTATGGGATCTCCGTGACGTCTTTGGATACTCGCTGCAACCAACTCCCCATAGGTAAGCCTCTTACCTGGCGATCCCTTGACATATATGCTCTTATTCTCCAAGGCCAGATCCCCTGTGTAGGCCTCCATTTTTTCCGCCGCAATCTCAAGCAGTTTCCTTCGCACCCGGGTGGCAGCCTCCCTAGTGGCATTGCCCGAAACATAGGCATTTCCACTGATCCACACCCCGATATCTACTGGGGTGGTTTCCGTATCCGCCGCTATGACCTGGATCTCTTCCACAGGCACCTTGAGTTCCTCCGCAACAATCTGGCACAGGATTGTCTCTGCACCCTGTCCGATATCCAAGGCCCCTGTAAGCATTGTTACTGTGCCGTCATCATTCATTTTCACCACGACCGATGAGCTGTTGGGATAAATCAGGGAGCCACCAAAGTAGGAGCTTACCCCCATCCCGATTCCCCGGCGTACCCTGGTATTGGGCGAAGGAGCGGATACCTTCTGACCATACCTTTTTCGGAAAGAGGTATGTTCCGCTGCCTTCTCCAGGCACTCCTTGAGGCCGCAGTTATGGACATTGTCTCCGTTGGGAAGTTGCTCCCCGGGCTCGCGGGCATTTCTGAGCCGGATCTCCACCGGGTCTATTCCCAGTTCTTCGGCAATTATGTCCAGCTGCGATTCAACGGCGAACCTCACCTGCGGGGCACCATGCCCCCTCTGGGGGGCGCGGAGCGGGTTATTGGTGTATACGGCATAACCCTCATATTTGAGGTTGGGCAGGCGATAGGGGAGCATAATAAAACCCCATGCCAGGAAAATAATCACCACACCGCTGCCTCGGTACCCTCCGCAGTTATTGATTACCCGCACCTCCTGGGCCACGAGGGTCCCGTCCCTCTTTACGCCCGTCTTGATCTCCACAATAAGTGGTTGCCCGTGACGGTAGGCAGAAAATATTTCTTCCCGCGAGGTTTCGATCCTGACGGGTCGGCCCGTTTTCATGGACAGCAGGGCGGCACAGAACTCGTGCGAGAAAAGGTCTATCTTTCCCCCAAAGGCCCCACCCACATAGGCCTTCTGTACCCTGACCGCAGAGAAAGAGAGGCCAAGGGTACGGGCCAGCTTGGCCCGCTTTAGAAATGGCCCTTGAGAAGAAGTCCAGACATTGAGCTTGCCTCCCGGTTCAAAGCTGGCCAGTGTGACCTGGGGCTCCAAATACCCATGGGTCCTCAGGTGGCTCTCAAACCGGTCCTGGCGCACGTAGTGCGATTCTGAGAATCCCGCTTCCACATCACCCCATTCCGTCTCGGTCTTTCCGCCAATATTGCCGTAAGGTTCACGGACCTTGGGGTGAGTGGGATGGATCTCAGGGGCCCCTGGCCTCATGGCCTCTTCAGGGTCGAAGACGGCCGGTAAGGGCTCGTACTCTACCTGAATGAGTTCCAGGGCCTCTTGAGCCGTATAAGGATCTGTGGCTGCCCCCGCGGCTATTTCCTCACCTATAAAGCGCACCTTGTCGGTTGCCAAGGGATATTGATCCGGAGGATATCGTGGCGTCTCAACGAAACCGTGTTTGATACCCGGGGCATCTTTGGCCGTCACGATCGCCTTTACACCCTCTAACCCTATGGCCTTGGAGACATCAATATTGAGGATTCGAGCATGGGGCACGGGACTTCTCAAGATGCGGCCCACCAGCATACCTGGAAGTCGGATATCTGCGGTATATTCGGCACGCCCCGTTGCCTTTGCCGGCCCATCTTTGCGCGGGATGCGCTGCCCTATATAATCTAGCCTGTCTCCCATGGTTGGTTCTCTCTCACTTCTGCCTTGCTGCCATCTGGCCGGCTGCCTTGTTAACCGCCTCAATAATCTTGTTGTAACCGGTACAACGGCAAAGGTGGCCCTCAAGGGCCTTCCTTATCTCCTCCTCGGTGGGGCGCGAGTTTTCCTCCAGCAAGGCAGTGGCCGACAACACCATCCCAGGGGTGCAGAACCCGCACTGGATTGCACCGCAGTCTTGAAAGGCCTGTTGGACAGGACTCATCCGTTCCCCTTCTGCCAGCCCTTCTATGGTCACTATATCCTGGCCCGTGCAGTCCAAAGCCAAGGTCAGACAGGAAAGCACCGGCCTCCCATCAATCAAGACCGTACATGACCCGCACTCACCTGTCCCACAGGCCTCTTTTGTGCCGGTAAGCCCTAAGTCGTTCCGAAGGACTTCCAGCAATGTGGCCTGGGGCTCCACCGCAAGTTCATAAGTTTCGCCGTTAACCGAAAGTTCTATAAGCTGTTTCACAAAACTTCTCCTGGACCTCAAGGATGATGCTCGAGCCACTTTCATTAATGGAACTACAAATAGTTTCACCTGCTCAGAGCGGACTCAAGGGTATGCCGCGTCTGCACCTTCAGGCATTCTCTGAGGTATGCAGAGGTATATCCATGATGTGGGAACGGGTGCGCCTCAGAGGCAACCAGATGGGCTACCTCCTTTATAAACTCCTTTGACAACCGTTTTCCCCGCATGGCCTCTTCGGCACTGGTCATCCGCATGGGGGCGGCCCTGATGGCCCCCACGGTAATACGCGCCTTAAGACAGAGATCCTTGTCTTCCTTCATCTCCAGTACCACTGCAACGATCAGACCTGCGAACTCCAATCCC
>JAUUVE010000400.1 GCA_030589715.1 Desulfobacteraceae bacterium
CCGGCCTCATTTTACATCCCCAGCCGGTTGAAGGAGGGTTACGGGCTCAATAAAGAGGCCATTAAGCAGATTGCAAACAGCGGAACAGACCTGATCATTACCGTAGACTGCGGTATCTCCGGTACCGAGGAGATCGCCCTGGCAAGGAGTTTGGGCGTAAAGGTCGTTGTTACGGATCATCATCAGGTGCCTAAAGGCCTCGAGGCTGTCTGTCCCGTGGTAGATCCGCATCAACCGGGCTGTGCCTTTCCCTTTAAGGACCTTGCAGGTGTAGGGCTTGCCTTTTTTTTGGCCGTTTCGATCAGGGCTGCCCTGCGCGAGAAAGGCTGGTTCAACAAAAGGCCTGCTCCTGATTTAAAGGAATATCTTGATCTGGTTGCCCTTGGAACCGTGGCGGACAAGGTGCCATTGCTGGACCAGAACCGGATACTTGTAAAAGGTGGGATAGGGATTATGGCCAAGTCCAGGTGGGCAGGGGTAAGGGCGCTGAAGGAAGTGGCCCATGTGGGGGACACAGATATCACCACTGACGATCTGGCCTTCAGACTTGCCCCCCGCCTAAATGCCCCGGGGAGGATAGGCGATCCCGAGACGGGAATCCAATTATTGATAGTTAAAGAGCCCCTCTTGGCCGAGGATCTTGCCTCTAGGCTAAACAAGGCCAATAGTCAACGCCAGAATCTGGAACGACAAATCCTCAATCAGATAGAAGAGATGATCAAGACTGGAATGGACCCGGTAGATTCCAGGACTCTGGTTATGGCGGGGGAGGGTTGGCACAAAGGGGTCCTGGGTATTGTGGCCTCAAGGCTTGTTGAGAGGTATCATCGTCCCTCGCTGGTGATAACCATTGAGGACGGTGTGGGCGTAGGGTCAGGAAGAAGCATAGATGGCTTTAACCTCTACGAGGCCTTGAGTCATTCCGCTCATCTCTTTGAAAGATTCGGGGGGCATGCCCACGCAGCTGGTTTTACTCTGGAGGCAGGTAACATAGAGATATTGAAGAGTAAACTGGAAGGCCTTGCCAGGGAAACCCTGAGTCATGAGGACCTAATTCCCACGATTGACGTGGACGCTGAGATCCCCCTCAACGAGATAACACCTCAGATGATCGGGCAGATAAGGGGTTTATCCCCATTTGGGGAGGGGAACCCGAATCCTGTTTTTTTGGGCCGTTCTTTGAAGGTCCTGGAGTCACGTATCGTCGGAGAGCACCACCTCAGACTCAGGGTAAGACAGGAAGGAAGGCCATTCGAGGCCATTGGCTTTGGTTTGGCAGGTTGGCATTCGGTGGAGGGGAAGACAATCAATATGGTCTTCACTCCCGAGCTGAATCGATGGCAGGGCTATGACAGGCTTCAGCTCAGAATTGTAGACCTGGAAATGGCCACTTAATCCTTGAAGATCCTTGCTGCAAGCTCAATATCTTCTGGTGAGAATATAAACAGGGATTTTTGTGCCCCCGGCAGGGCCGAACCATAGACGTAATTGATATTGATTCCCTCTTCCCCAAATTTCCTGGCCATCTCGGCCAGGGTGCCGGGTTTGTTTTCGATCTCAAGGGCAATCACCGGCATGATGTCGAAGATATAGCCCTCCTTTGACAGGAGATCGATCGCCTTATCCGTATTCTCAACCAGAAGACGTATCAGGGCATGATCTGCCGAATCCTTCTTCATGGAGCCGTAGCTGGCCGCTGGCGCTATCCTTTTCAGGGATTTCCCCCGTGCCCTAAAGAGCCCCTGGACATATTCTGAGGCGTCCTGAATGGTCAAGGCATCAATATTGATACCGGCGTCCGATAGATGGATTGCCAGTTTTCCCAGTTGGCCCGGGACATTTTCCAGGAAAAGGGATATCTCCGTTCTTACCATTCTTGCTGTTACCCAAAACTTGAAACCTTGAATCAATGGTTACGTTACTTGTAACCCTTAAAGTATTTCAAAAAGTCTGAGTCTGTGGAAAGGACAAGGGAGCTTTCCTTGTCCATGGTCTCCTCATAGACCTCCAGTGATTTCAGAAAGGAATAGAAGTCAGGATCTTTGCTGTATGCCTGTGCATATATAAGGGTCGATTCCGCCTCTGCCTCTCCCATTATCTCCTGGGCCTTTCTGTATGCCTCTGAGGTGATTTTCTTTAGGTCTTTTTCCAGGCTGCCCTCTATCTTACGGGCCTCCCCTTCACCCTCAGCGCGGAATTTTTGGGCAATCTGCTTTCGCTCGGCAATCATTCTTCCGTAAACCGATTTCCGGACCTGCTCAACATAGTTCAAACGCTTTATCTGCACATCAACGAGCTGAATGCCGAAAGCTACAAGCTTTGGCTGGGCCTGTTTCATGATCAGATTGGTGATTTTTTTCCTTCCTGTAGTAACGTCACCCAAGTGCCTTTCATCCTGGACACGACCCACACCCACTTCGAAGGTGTCCAGCTCTCGGTTGGTGTTCCGGACCGTCTCTAGGAGTGGATAGGAGGTGATAAAGTTGCGAACCGCCGGGTCTATTATATCGTCCAGGCGGGCCAAGGCCCCTACCACGTTGTTGACTGTCTCGAAGAACTTCAACGGATTCACGATCTTCCATCGCGCAAAGGTGTCCACCCATATGAAGGTCTTGTCCAGGGTAGGGACCTGACCGGGGTCGCCATCCCATTCAAGCAGGTTCTTTGGGAAATAGTTTGCTTGCTGGATGATCGGAATCTTAAAATAGAGACCCGGTTCGATCTTGGGTTTGCCCACCGCCTTGCCGAACTGGGTAATGACTACCTGCTCGGTTTCATCAATGACATAGGCCGCAGAAAAAAGGACAATTAA
>JAUUVE010000411.1 GCA_030589715.1 Desulfobacteraceae bacterium
CCGACAATCTTTGACAACATAGGTATTCTCGGCCACCTTTTTCATAACACTACCACTGATATGGAAATTGTTTTCCCCCAAGAAGAGATGGGCGTTTACTATCTCGCCTGTCTGGTTATTGAGGTCAAAGAACCCTCGTTCGCCCCTAACGAGGTCTGCACCCATCTCAAGGCGTATATCTCCGGATACCCTGGCAATCCCCGTCTTCATATTATAGACGGCCTTTTGTGCGTATAGAAACTGACCCTCCTTTGAAATGACAACATCCCCCTCCGCCACATAGACCCCTTTCCTTTCGTCATAACTCAGGGTCTTGGCAGTAATCATCCAGGGGGTCCTCTTATCCCCAAGTATGCTTTTCTTTGAAACGATGTCAGTGGCAAGGGACCCCCTGGGCCCAAGAACCAACATCATGACAACAGCCAGAAATATGGACGTGAGAATTGGTGGGTGTCTAGTGCTAATGGTCTGATTCCTCCCGGAGGCGTCTAAAAAATAATCATCAAATACAAAACGCCTGGTCGTACGCCTTGGTCCTTACTATGCCCTTTGAACGGGCTATAGACAAGGGAAGGTCCTCAGTGCAAATCGTCTGGTCTGTAAGTTTCAGGATCAAAATAGGTCATGGCCTCCCCGACCGTAAAGAGCGAACCGCACACAACAATCAGGTCACGTGGATCAGCAATCTCCCTGGCCCTATCCAGGGCGCCGGTTAGGAATGGTGCCACTTCCCCGGGTCTTCCCAAGGAGGCCGCCTCGGTCATCACTCTTTCAGGGGGGGCTGCCCTGGAATATACGGGCCTTGTGTAGATCACATAGTCAGATAGTGGCACAATCGCCCGGAGTATTTGGGCGATCTCTTTGTCTTCCATTATACCGATCACAAGGATCATTCGTCTGTATCTGAAGTCAGATCTTATGGAGTCGGCAAGCGCCCTTATGGCTGCAGGGTTATGACCTCCATCCAGTATAATAGTGGGCCCCTGGGCCACTACCTGCATTCTGCCAGGCCATGCGGCCTTGTTCAAACCTGTCCGGATATCTTGAGCTGAGATCTTGAACCCCTTTTCCTCGAGCCGCTCAACAAGGGCAACTGCCAAAGCGGCATTGCGGAACTGAAACCTCCCTTTGAGCCTGAGTTGGAGCCTGTTAAGCCTGTGCAACGTGCCATAGTAATGGAGCCCTGAGCGCGTGGTGCGGTAGTGGATGTCTCTCCCCAGCCGCCATAAGGGGGCCTCCTTTTCCGCGCACTTGGATTCTAAAAGCCTGATAACAGAGGGCTGGGTGACCCCGGTTACAACATCAATCCTCTCCTTGATGATCCCGGCCTTTTCGCCGGCTATGTCCAGCAGTCGAGATCCAAGGTAAACCTGATGCTCCATGGATATGTTTGTTATCACGGAAACAAGCGGGGTAATTAGGTTGGTCGCATCCAGACGCCCCCCCATGCCCACCTCAATGATGGCAATGTCGGTATTTTCCCTGGCAAAATATAGCAAGGCCATGGTAGTCGTTGCCTCAAAGAAGGTGGGGGGCTCCCCCGGCGTAAAGGCGCTTTTTAATTCCTCTATGAGGGCAGCGGCTTCTTCTTGAGTCATTTCCCTCTCATTGATCCTAAAACGCTCGGTAAACCGGACCAAGTGAGGGGAAGAGTAGAGTCCTACCTTGCCAAGGCCTGCCTCTCTCAGGATAGAGGCAACAAAGGCAGCCACAGAACCCTTGCCGTTTGTTCCCGCAATGTGAATATATCGTTGCCCCTTGTGAGGGTCTCCAAAGGCCTTGAGCAGGTTGGAGGTCTTGGAGAGCCCAAATTTGATTCCATGTTTTTGAAGGCCATAGAGATATGTGATTGCCCTCTGATAGGCTGTTTCTTCCCTTTTCATAAGAAGCATTTGACAAGTATGTGGAACATTTACGCTTGACCGACCCAGGCACAAGGGTAGTAGTTATCGCGGTATATTGGCCAAAGTGGGAAACCTTTGTCAATTCAAAAGATGGAAGGGGCTTTCTTTAACCAGTAGCTGAAAGTTCCACTAAAGGCAACCACTGCCCGGGACAAAAAGGTTGAGGTTTCTCAAGAAGACCCGTATTATATGTGCCTCCCTGATAACAAGTGGCGGTAAGGAGCCATTTCCTCTCCAACCCACCTCCTTGAAAGGGAGCGTTTGGGAGGGGGTAGTGCCGGCACGTTTATGCTCTGATTATGGCACATTAAAAAGGAGGGGTTCAGATGAGGGAACCTCTGAAGGCTTTGGGATTATTTGTTTTTGTGGTTATATCTTTGATTTTTCCACTATGCGCTGATGCCGGATGGGAATCGATCACGTCACCCACGGGGAATACTCTTCGCAGCGTGTGGGGCAGCTCCGCCAGTAATGTTTTTGCAGTAGGGGATTTGGGGACCATCCTCAACTATAACGGAAGCACGTGGAGTGAAATGACCAGCCCAACTGACGAGGATCTAAATGCTGTGTGGGGCAGCTCAGATAACGATGTTCTTGCCGTGGGGGACGGTGGCATAATCCTCAGCTATAATGGCACCACATGGAGTGAAATGACCAGCGAGCCGACCGATGATCTCTGGGGCGTGTGGGGCAGTTCCGGAACTGACATCTTTGCAGTCGGAAGTCCTGGCACCATACTTCACTATGACGGCAGCACATGCAGTCAGATGACAAGCGATCCGACCGCTGATCTCGCGGGCTGGTGGGGCAGATCCGGAACTGACTTCGATGAGG
>JAUUVE010000054.1 GCA_030589715.1 Desulfobacteraceae bacterium
AGGCAGGTCTAGTTATTAAGGGACTCTTTTTTACCTAAAGTGATCGGTTCCAGGTTCCCCGCCCAGCGGGATCTTCGACAGGGTTCAAGCCCGCCCAGGCTCGTACAGATAACATGCCCGTCGTCACCCTAACCAGTCCCAGCGTATCCTCTTAATCGACGATGGAAAGGGGTGGCTGACGAAGGCAATATTCCGATTATCCTTCGCACCGGGTTCAGCGAGCGCATCTCGGCGGATTGGGCCCCCACTTCTCAAGTGGACATTGACTACAAAGAGGGTTCTTACGGCAGTAGTCCTTGCCCGCCCTTACAATTAACGCGTGAAACTCACCGAAGAGGTCCGCGTTGTCAGGCAGATGGTCCATGAACAGTTCCTGCAGTTCATAGTAGCTCGCCTCCTCTTCTATCATACCATGGCGGCTCAGGATCCGGTGGGTGTAAGTGTCAATAACAAAGATGGGACGGCAAGCGGCGTAGAGGAGGATACTGTCCGCGGTTTCAGGCCCAACCCCTTTTACAGAGAGAAGCCCTTCCCGAAGGGTCTGAGTTCCATCTTTTAGAAACAGGGAGAGATCGCCCTCGTACTGTTCCATGATAAATTGCATCAGGTTCTTCAGCCGCTTGGCCTTTATATTGAAATACCCTGCCGGGCGAATTTCCTGTGCCAACTCGTTCATTGGAAGGGGGTAGAGGGCATCAGGGGAAAGCAAGCCTTTTCCTTTCAAATTTTGAATAGCCTTCTCTACATTTTTCCAGTTTGTATTCTGGGTCAGAACGGCCCCCACCATCATCTCCAGTTCTGTTTCAGCCGGCCACCAGTTTTGGGGACCAAAACTATTCAGCAACAAATCGAACATCTCAACCAGCCTCTCACCGCTCTGGCTGTGAACCTCTGATTTCAGGTTGCTCATGGCGCCTTTGCCTTCCATTCCATTTCACCTGGCCTAATCCTGAACCCATGTCGCCCTGAGGGAGCCATTGACCGTCTGTGCATATCGCCACATGTGACGGAAAACCTGAACCGCCATTTCAGGAAAGAGATAGAACGGAATCCTATTCTCCTCCAAGAAGACTCGACACGTCTCCACATCCTCCCTGACGCCAAGCAGGGAAAAGAAGACCGGTTTGGTGGGCCGCTCTTGAATGACCTCCACGAGAGGCCGATAGGGCTCGATTTCCGGGGTGGCGAAAGAAATGAAAAAGATCCCATGGACCCCCTCGTCTTCCAGAAGAGCGCCAAGGATCTCGCTGGCCGTTTTCTCAAAACCGTGGGCCATCATGTCAGGGAAGATATCCACCGGATTTCCCCGCTTGGAAGGAGTCGCAATCACCCCTGCCAGCCGAGCTTGGGTCTCCTCTGAAAAATCGGCCAACCTCAGCCCCCCCTCAGTGGCTGCGTCGATGCTCATGATGGCCTGGGCGCCGCTGTAAGTCACCAGCGCGATACGATTGCCCAGCGGCAAAGGGGTACATTGGAAACCGATGAGGGTCGCGATGAGCTCTTCAATGGACCCCATACGCAAGACCCCGGTCTGATGCAGGGCGCCGTCGAGAACCTTATCGTCCACCGCCATACTGGCCGTGTGCGAGGCTGTTGCCTGAGCCCCTGCTGAAGTCCGACCCCCTTTGAGCAGAAGGACCGGCTTTCGATTTACAGCCTCCCTTGCCACTTCCACGAACCGCCTGCCGTCCCGTATATCCTCCAGATACATTGCCACTATTCGGGTCTGCTCATCGTCCGTTAGATAGGACAACGCATCGGATTCGTCCACATCCACTTTATTCCCCAAACCCAGAACTTTTGATATCCGAAGGAGTTTATAGGAAGTGAGATATCGCAGCAATGCGCCCGCGAAGATGCCGGACTGGGCTGCAACCCCAATTGATCCGGGCTTGAGTATGTGCTCATTGACAAAATAGGAAGTAGCCAATCCTGTATCGGTGTTCACTACCCCCAGAGTATTTGGGCCAAAGCCCCTGATCCCCGTGGATCTAAGAATGGCGTGCACCTCCTCCTGGTATTGCCGGCCCTGTTCCCCTGTCTCAGCGAATCCCTCGGAAGAGATGACAACACCTTTTACTCCTTTACTAGCGCACTCAGCCAGGGTCGACGCCACAACCTTTGGGGGGACAAGGATAACCGCCAATTCCACTGGAAAGGGAATTTCTTCGAGACTGCGGTACAACCGAACCCCGTAAACCTCTCCTCCTCGGGGATTCACTCCCGCTATCTCTCCTTGGAATCCCGTATCTTTCAATCCTTTTAGGAGCAAGGATCCCAGCTTCAGGGGATCCCTGGAAGCCCCGATAACGGCCAGGCTCCTGGACTCCATTACCTCCCTAACTGAATACATCTCACCTCCAACACCCAACCCGGATAAACCGGGATTCTAAATTGCGAATTGAGGAATTAAGGTATTAAATGTGATGCGCCTGTAAAAAAACCTTTTTACAGGCGATTGAGTATTACTTTAAAGAGTTATTCGCATAATGATACTCGCAATCCTGACATTTTGTACTTTCTGCGAAACTATAAAATGTAATCTCTCTAATCGAATTCCTAAATTCCTAAATCCTTAGATCCCTTTCTTCCCAATCCGTTCCCCCGGCGTAGGACCTTTTGCCGGGGGTCCTGCAAAGGCTTGGGCGATCAGCATCCACTCCCGCACCACATCTCCCTCGACCTCCAGGTCTGTATCCTCCACATGGCGGCGCTGGACCACCACCAGACAGAAGTCTTCGGCGGTACCGCGTACCGACTCACCCGCCTCCTCAGGGCCCCAGGCCCAAAGCTCCCCCGAGGGGGCGGTCAGCTCCACACGAAACGGGACATCCGGGACCTCCAGACCGCGATTGGCATAGCTCCAGCCAAACGTCGTCACTCCCAGATGGGCGATGTGCCGGAGCCGATGGGTCGGCTCCCTCTCAATCCTCAAGGTATCTACAATGTCCTGGCCATGGGCCCAGGTCTCCATAATGCGGGCCGTAGCAAACGACCTGGCGCTCATTGTCGGACCATACCAGGGAAGTCGGGCCTTGGGGCTGAGTGGCCTGAGGGCCTCTACCAGGGTCTTGCGCTCCTGCCGCCAGTACCCCAATATCTGGGTTGGAGGCCACGCCCTGATCTTCTCATGTTTGACTCGAAAGGCTTCTTCATCCTGATAGACCTCTTCCAGGTGGTTGGAAAAGGCCTCGGGATCGGTGGCAGCTATCCGTGCTGTTCCATCAAAGAAGGCAATGTGGGCAATTTCCGTTTTTATGCTCCACCCGATAAATGGGGTAATCCACTCCCATTGTTCTTCTGTAAGGGGAGCCACCATGTCGTCCAGTGATTCATATTCATCAGCTAAGTCCCGGCAGATTTCCCTCACTTCTCTTCTCCCTTGACAGGTTTACCCCGATGTTGCATTAAAATTCACCCAATTGCACAAAATATGCGGCCATACGAGTACCAAATTTGACAATTGATGCTATGATTGACTTCACCAAATGTGACTTCCTCCTTCAGTCTCAATTTGGAGGTTTAGTGCTGCAATAATAGCCATTTTTTAAATTCAGATAGGTTTTTTTGCAACATCGGGGTAGACCTTGCGAGTTAGCTCTCGGGCCCGCCCTGGTGCGACATGTGTAACAGACTGCCAACAGCACTCTTAGTGGCACGAAGGATATACTGCTATATCACACTGCATATCAGGTCTGGGCCAGGGCCAACTGCCATGCCGCAATATCCTCAAATCGTTCTATTCTCATGCCTTCTCCATTCAGAACTCACGAAGCAACGGTTCAGACCTGCCTGTGCCGGAGTCACGGCAGACAGGTTTTCGGTGAACCCTGTCGAAGATCCCGCCCAATGAGGGGAACCTCTGAAACCGAGAAAGTGTACAGGATTTTTGTAGGGGTATCAATGATGCTCATGCGGATATCTTCCGCGTGCATGCTCATGGAGATGGTAGTGCGGGTACGATTCTATGTCAGTGAGGATCTTTCCATTTTCCATCCTGCAAATGCGATCTACTGTCTTGGCGAGAAAATCAGCTTCATGTGTGATCAATATATACGAAAGATCGAGACCAGACAGGACCTCAATAAGCTTTTCCTTTGTGTTATCATCCAAGCCGTTACTCGGTTCGTCAAGGAGAAGTGCCTCCGGTTCCATGGCTAAGACAGTGGCGAGGGAAAGCAGTTTTTTTTCTCCGCCGGACAGGTTATGTGTTATCCTGTCTTCAAATCCGGCAAGGCCTAACATCTCGAGTGTTCGCATGGAAATCTCTCGAGCCTCATCCTTCGATTTTCCCAGATTCAATGGGCCAAAGGCCACATCCTCCAAAACAGTGGGGCTAAATAACTGGTCGTCAGCATCCTGAAAAAGAAGGCCGATCCTTTTCCGAACCTCTCTGAAATCCTTTTCCCGCGCGACAGTCCTCCCCAAGATCTCTATCCTGCCGGATGACGGTCTTAATAGTCCCATTATGATTTGAAACAAGGTTGTCTTCCCGCTCCCGTTGGGACCCACCAGGCCTAGGCGTTCCCCTCTGTGCAACTGGAGGCCAAGTTGATTAAGGACCGGGGCACCGCCCGGGTAAATAAAAGATATCTCTTCAAGATTGATAATTAGATTATTCTTGTCCATTCTAAACTCAAAAGGCCGAGTATTATAGAGATCATAAAAGCAGACCAGATCCAATCAGTTCGGGTCGGGGAAAAATGGCGAAGACAGTAGAACCTCCCATCGAATCCGCGGCAGACCATGGCATGATGAACCCGTTCCGCCCGGGCTGATGCGCGTACAAAGAGCATTCCCATGAGATAAGCATACGTTCTGTAGGTGTTTATTGTGGTCTTTGGTCGAAAACCGCGGATTTTCGCTGCCCTTACAAGGCGCTGGTATTCCTGATCAATGACAAACACGTAACGATACGTCAGCAAGAGCAGATGAATGAGCTTTCCTGGTAGACGCAGGCGGTTCATGGCGTGTCCCAACGTGGTGATCGGCATTGTTGACACAAATGCAATGAATATCAGCAGGATAGCGTTCGACTTAAGGCTGATCCTCGCACACAGGAGAACTCCTTCTCGGGTAACCGACAGCGGGCCAAGATGAAAGAGGGGGGTCCCCTCGAAGGTCAGAGGTAAAACAAGCCAGAGAAAAAGGATCAGGCCGTTAACAAGGGCCACTCTTTTGGCGACTTTCCAGACGTTCAGCCTGGCCAGACCAATCAGCAGGAGGGACAACATAAGTGCAGCGAACAGGGCTGGAAACCGGTTTGACAGCGCCACAATAAAGGAATAGGCAGTTGCAAAAAGAATCTTTAGCCTCGGGTCGAGACAGTGGATATGAGAGCTTCCGGTAGCAAAAGGTTCCTGTATCATTGTATCAGTCAACCCCGATGTTGCATTAAAATTCAACCGGGCGCACGAAATATGCTCCCATACAGATACAAAGGTTTATGATTGACCCCGATGTTGATAATAAATAGCCGTTTTTTTGACGAGGGTCAGGACTTCTTGCAACATCGGGGCAAATTCAGGACTTGACCAAATGTGAACCTCGATGTTGAAATCAATGGCCTTTTTTTGACAAGTTCCAGGACCTTCTGCAACATCGGGGTAAATTTCTCAGTTAGCGTCGAATTAGAGGTTTAAAGCTGCAAAGATAGTCATTTTTTGAAATTCACGCAGCTCCTTTTGCAACATCGGGGTCAACTCTCTTTTTTGGCCTCGTTTCGGTGGATCTGCGTCGATATCTAAGGTAAGCGCCAAGGCCAACAAGTCCAACGATGTAACCGATACCACCAAAGACGTCTCTGAATGTGGGGCCGCGATCCTTAGCCTCTGCGAGCATCTTCATTACCGGCCTGAGCTTTTTGTCTAAGGCCCTTTCTACTGCCATTCTGATCTCATCCGGGCCAGACTTGCCCCCCGATATCGACCTGCCCTGCTTTTCAGGTTCCTTTAAAGCGGTTTTCTGTGTTGTAGCTATTCCGTTCTGATCTACTATACCCACCCCAATTTCTTCAAGGGGTATTGTCCATTCGGCTCGATGTCCCGTCCCGGCCCGAAGGACGATTTTCATGGCCGTCTTTTTGGGCGTCTTAAAGGAGAATTCTCCCTGATCGTTTGTCTTTCCCTTCAGGAGCTGGTTTCCTTCCTGGTCGAAAACAATAACCTCCCCTTTTTTTACCTTTTTCCCACCGGGGAACTTACTTTCGGTATAAACGGTATCGCCCTCCACCCAGGCAAAAATAATCACCCTATGTGCCCTTGCAGTTCCGACCATAATGGAAAATATCAGCACAAAGGCCATGAAACCGAGGGCCCTTTTTCCCCATTCATGATTTCCGGTCATGCTACCACCTCGTACCCGGCGCTCTGAAATGATATTTTTGACCAAACCGTACCTGTTGCAGAATTCTCTGTCATTATAGTCCAGGGATCGGTAAATAGTTTACTTCTCGGATCTCCATTTGGTCCTCTCAGTACACCCCTCCCTGCCGTTCCCTCTTTATTAGGTAATAAAAGCCTCACCATCCCCTCTATGACCTCAAGTATCCGGGAGCATCGAAGGCTGAACCCTTTTCAAGAACCCCACGCAGAGCGCGGTGATTACTCCCTCCACCGCCATCACGGGAAGATGGGCCATGACCACAATAGTGGAGACCTTGAAAAAACCCTTGTCCGTGAAAACCAGTGCAAGGCCTACCAGAATGCCTGCAAGAAAAACCGACAATGCACCTGCAGCGAAGGCCGCGGGCAGGGCAACGGAGGGCTTCTTGATGAGCAAACGACCAAAAAGAAAATAGCATAAAACCGCTGGAGAGGCCATGATCACTATATTGACCCCCAGCGCAGTGATCCCTCCGAACTGGAACAGCACTGCCTGAAGCATCAAGGCAACCAGGATGGCCGGAAAGGCCCCCCACCCAAGGATAAGACCGACGAACCCGTTAAGGATCAAGTGAACGCTCGAAATACCGATAGGCACATGGATCAGCGAGGCCACGAAGAATGAGGCTGACAGGATGCCTATTCGGGGAATACGGTCATAGTCCAGGTTTTTCAAACCTATAGCAATACCCGTAGCGGCAAGCACCACTCCTGAAACCAAAACCGGCCCTGACAAAACCCCTTCTGAAATGTGCATCGTAGACCTGCCTTCTGCCGCCCCTCCACACCCTCAGTGAGGAACTACCCCCGCCATGAAATGATACCATATTCCAAAAAAAAGGCCGCAGAGTCTCAAAATCTTTTTAGATTTTTCGACCTTCATGGCCTCATTACATCACTTGACTTCGATCAAATGTTCGGGCTTCGTGCCTCGATGATTCATATTTAGCCCATTAAGGTTTTGATGTCAATAGAATTATGTTCAGAAGGGGATTGACATCTACCTCGGCTACCGCTATGAAGGAGGTTATTCAGGTAAGAAGCCTGACGTTTAATCCAAACTAAGCAGAATCACTATTTTGGGCCACGAAGGCCAGAGGGTTTTGAAAAACCCCTTAGGTCTTCGTGGCCTTTTTATTTTAAACAAGATTCAATTAGGAGGAAAGTGTCATGAAAAAATTATTACTCGGTTGCGTTTACAGTTTGCTTTTCTTGTGTATTTCACAAATAGCCTTTGCCCATTTCGGGATGATCATTCCCTCGGACAGTATGGTCATGCAGGGTGAAAACAAGCACGTCACAGTGACGCTCTCATTTTCCCATCCTTTTGAAGCAGTGGGGATGGAGTTGGAAAAGCCCAAGGTCTTCTGGGTCATGGCGAATGGCAAGAAGCAGGATTTGCTTGCCAACCTAAAAGAGACCAAGGTCATGGGGCACCAAGCCTGGAAGATCCACTATAAGGTTAAGAGGCCGGGTGTTTACCTGTTTTATATGGAGCCAAATCCTTACTGGGAGCCCGCTGAGGACTGCTTCATAGTCCATTACACCAAGACGGTAGTGACGGCCTTCGGTGATGACGAAGGCTGGGATGAGGAGATCGGCCTCAAAACCGAGATTGTTCCTTTGTCGAAGCCGTTCGGGCTTTACGCCGGAAATGTCTTTCAAGGCATCGTAAAGCTGGATGGCAAGCCGGTACCATTCGCCGAAGTGGAAGTGGAATACTACAATCAGGACGGAAAAGCAGAGGCACCAACAGTTTACATGGTAGCTCAAACCCTCAAGGCAGACGTAAATGGAGTTTTTACTTATGCGGTGCCTAAGGCAGGATGGTGGGGCTTTGCGGCCTTGAACACCGCCGCCGAGAAGATGAAGCACAATGGCAGGGACAAAGAGGTCGAGTTAGGCGCGGTAATCTGGGTCAAATTCCACGACTGGAAGGAAAAATAGCGTGTCTTGATCAGCGCTAAGGGGAGGAGAGAAAAAATGAGGAGATGGCTGACGGTTATGCTTTTGGCATTGGTCACCGCATGCTTTTTGTTCCCCAGCATTGTCATGTGCGAGGGCATATCAAATGAAGAGATTATGAAAGAATTAAAGGCTTTGAGAAAACGAATAACCGAACTTGAAAAGGAACTTGCCAAAAGAGATCAGAAGATCGAGCAGATCAAGAATGAAACCGTAAAGCGTGAGGAGATGCCCGGGGTAATTGAGAAGATGAAGGCAGAGGGGGGCCCTCTGCAATTTTTGCAGGAGCACATCCAGTTGAGCGGCCTGTTGGAGTTTGGCGGTGTCTGGGCAAAAACCGACACAAGAAACGGGGGCCACAAAACGGAAAGTGATCTCAACCTCACCACCGCGGAACTGGCGGTGCAGGCAAAGGTAAACGAGTGGGTCAACGCAGGAATGATCGTGAAGTATGAGGATCCGACATTCGCCTCTGCCCTTGAGGAGTCAGGCCTAAATCTGGATGTGGGTGCTGTAACCATTGGAAATCCACACAAGTTCCCCCTATCTCTTACATGTGGCGCCCTGTACGTACCCTTTGGTGCCCTGCTGACTCATTTTCCGGACAGCCCGCTTGTGGACGAACCTATGACCTTGTCCCTGGGAGAGGATAGAGAAAAGGCGGTGCTTTTGGGTTTTAATTATCAAGACCTTTTACTTTCCACCTACGTCTTTAAGGGTGACATGAACACAACCGGAGAGGAGAATAGAATAAAGACCTTCGGCTTTGATGCGAATTACGGTTTCAAGACCGAAAAAGGTCTTGAGGCAAAAATAGGGGCCTCCTACCTCTCCAACATAGCAGATTCAAATGGCTTAACCGAATATTTGCACGGTAAAAATGTGCATAGTATTGAGAATTATGTGGGCGGATTTGACGGTTATCTCAGTTTGAGTTACTCCAATTTCTTCTTGGATCTTGAATACATGACAGCCTTGAGGGATTTTGCCCCCCATGAAATTGCCACCGGGAATGGAAAGGGGGCCAGGCCCAGCGTTTGGAATATTGAGGCCGGATACAATTATGACTGGGGGAGGAACCTGGAAATCGTTCTGAAATATGCAGGTTCTGATGACACGGAAGACCTGGGGTTGCCGCGAAGCCGGTATGGCATAGGCTTAAAGCAGACCATTTTCGACGGGGTCATAGGGGCACTGGGGTACTTCCATGACGAATTTGAGGACCACGACGGAGAAGGCAGAGATAGCC
>JAUUVE010000246.1 GCA_030589715.1 Desulfobacteraceae bacterium
AACCTTATAACACAGAACTGTATCGCTGGCCCGGCAGCGGGTGGTTAGAAACATAATAGGGGACTATTGGTATTTTGACATCATCCAAAAAGCAGGCAGCACCAAACCGGAGAAGGTCATCTCTACGTGGGAAGGAAATACCTTCACACAATTTGACCTTGATATATATATGCGGCCCGATGACCACCAGGCCATCATGGCGCGACCTGTGGCCGAAATGGTGTTCCCCAACATGTGGGATCAGCCCAATAACGCTGCTCCTGACCATCCCGTTTGGATCCCGGCCAAGTACTGCATGCCCACTTTCGATGAAAAACTCAAAGGGCGTGTCAAGAAATAAGGCCAAGCCAAGAGTCAGTTTTAGACCTGTTTGCAGCACCGATCTACTTGGGTAACGTCTTTAATCCACATTTAGATCGGTGTTGCCTCATAAAAATCCATATTCTGGCCCATCTTCCCTTCTAAGTGGAGGCGGGCCACGAAAAGGGTGAGGTAGGCACTTTTTTGTTAAAATAGGAGGATAAACAGATGAGCCCTACTACGGCTATGTATGTTGCCCAGGCCATCCACGGGCTGGCGTACGGAATGTTGCTTTTTCTCGTGGCATCCGGTCTTACCATAATTTTTGGCATGATGGGGATTCTTAACCTCGCCCATGCCTCTTTCTTTATGCTCTCCGGCTATTTCTGTTACACTATTATCACCCTGACGGGAGATTTTTGGCTGGCCCTACTTATTGCACCGGTAGGTGCAGGAATCTGTGGCCTTCTGGTGGAACGCTTCCTCTTGAGAAAGGTGCATGTCCAGGGACACCTTGCAGAACTGCTTCTCACCGTGGGGCTCATGCTTGTCATTCTGGAGGTCGTCAAGGCCGGATGGGGCACTGAAAGCATGATGATTAAGATGCCCAACGGGCTGGACGGGCTCATATCCGTAGCGAACATGACTTATCCGGTCTATCGACTATTTGTTATCGGATTGTCCCTCGTGGTTTTGGGCATTATGGCCCTGATCCTATACAAGACCCGGTTGGGCATGATCGTTCGAGCGGCTGTTTCCGATGCGGATATGGTCAGCGCCCTCGGGATCAATACGCCTTTGGTCTTTATGGTGGTTTTTGGGTTTGGCACGTGGCTGGCCGGAGTGGCCGGGGTGGTGGCGGCCCCACTCCTAACCGTGTTTCCCGGAATGGCCGACCAGATAGGTATGGATGCCTTCGTCGTGGTGGTCGTGGGGGGATTTGGGAGTCTCATTGGCGCCTTTGTCGTCGCCTTGTTTCTCGGGGAGTTAAATGCCTACGGTATCCAGTTTATTCCCCGGCTAGCACCGGTCCTGATGTTCGCCTTCATGGCCATTGTCTTGGCATTTAAACCGATGGGCTTTTTTGGAGAAAGAGAATGAGAAATAATCTGAGCAGGTGGATTTATTGGGTGGTGGGCCTTGTCATTTTAGCCATCTATCCACAGGTCGTCGGTATCTATTATACAAACGTCTTTGTAGGATTCGCCATTTTCGCCCTGTATGCGGTCACCCTCAATTTGCTGCTCGGCTATATGGGGGTCCTCAGCTTTGGGCACGCCATGTTTTTTGGTGTCGGTGCTTACAGCACAGCCCTGGCCTTGACGCATATACAGGGCTTTCCCCTGCTGCCGGCGTTGCTGGTGGGCGGGTTGGCCGGAGCCATGTTGGCCTTGATCTTAAGCCCTCTTCTTGTCAGGGTCAGCGGGACCGCCTTTGCCATGTTGACCCTTGCATTTGGCCAGCTCATCTTTGTCCTCGCCCTAAAATATAGAGAGGTAACCGGCGGTGAGGATGGAGTTGGGGGATATCCCACTCCCTCATTTAACATTCCTGGAGTGGTGTCTATAGATATGACCGATCAGATAAACTTCTACTATTTTGCCGTGGCGGTGATAATAGTTTGCCTCTGGGTTTTGTGGTTTTATACCAAGACCCCTTTTGGCAGCCTCGTGGTCGGTGTCCGGGATAATGCCATGAGGATCGACTATCTGGGTTTCAAACTATCCCATACCAAAGCGGTTAACTTGATCGTCTCCGGCTGCTTTGCCGGGATCGCCGGTGCGATCTACGCGCTATTTCAGAACCTGGTCTCCACTCTGGGAGTACTAGACATAGGGACCTCTTTTGCACCCATCCTGATGGCCTATATCGGTGGCTTAGGAAGCTTCTTTGGCCCCATCGTTGGCTCGGGTATTCTTCACCTATTAGAAGATGTAACCTTCCGGATTACCGAACAGATTGAACTGGTGAATGGCCTGGTCTTCATCCTGGTGGTCTTATATGCGCCAATGGGGATTGTCGGTCTCTTGCGCCAAGCAAAGGCAAAATGGTTTCATAAGGAGAAAGTTTCATGAATATCCTGGAGACAGAGGGACTATATCACGATTTTACTGGATTATTGGTGCTTTTCGACGTCAACCTTGAGGTGAAGGAGGGGGAGCGGCACGCCATCATCGGACCCAACGGTGCCGGCAAGACGACCCTCTTCAACGTCATCACCGGAACTTACTCTCCGAGCAGGGGGCGCGTCACATTCAAAGGAAAGGAAGTCACTGGCTGGAAACCACACAAACTGACGCGCGTCGGTATGGGGCGATCCTTTCAGATTACCAGTACCTTTTCCAGGTTGACGACCTTCCAGAATATCCGTATGGGGATTCTGTCCAAGAGACGTATTCGCTTCAATCTGTTCCGTAAGGTTGACAAGATGCAGAATATCACAGAGGAAACCGACGATGTCCTCAAACGGATAAACCTGGATGGTGAGCGGAACTTGCCTGCAAGTATGTTATCCTACGGCAAACATCGCTCCTTAGAGATCAGCATGGCCCTGGCCACGGACCCGGATCTGGTCATGCTCGACGAGCCCACCGCCGGCATGTCCAGAGATGAGACCCATAATGCGGTTGAGCTGATCAGACGGTTGACCGAAGGAAAAACCATGGTCATCATCGAGCACGACATGGACGTGGTCTTCTCCCTGGCGGACCGTATTACCGTGCTCCACCTGGGGCGTATCGTGGCCTCAGGTCCCCCGGGTGAGATCAGGGAGAATCAGACGGTCAAGGATGCTTATTTAGGCGAAGTGGAGGTATGAGGATGCTTCTTGAAGTCAAGGATCTCAATACATATTACGGCGAGAGCCATGTCTTGCAGGATATGGCCTTATCCGTTGACGAGGGTGAACTTGTGGCGCTTCTGGGTCGAAACGGCATGGGAAAGAGCACGACCCTGAAGAGCATCATGGGCCTGGTCAAGCCGAAATCCGGAACGGTTGTATATAAAGGAAAGGATATTGCAGGATATCCCCCGTACAAGGTCGCCAGGGTCGGTATCGGTTATGTTCCGGAGGAAAGGCGAATCTTCCCCAATTTACCGGTGCTGGATAACCTGGCGATTGGTATTAAGGGGGGTAAAATAGATAAAGGGAACCCGGATGCCTGGACAGTGGACAGGGTTTTTAAGCACTTCCCTGCTTTGAAGGCACGGAGTGGCCAAAAAGGCTCGCACCTCTCCGGTGGCGAACAGCAGATGTTATCCATTGGCAGGTCCCTGATGGGTAATCCTGAACTCATCATGGTGGATGAACCCACCGAGGGCCTGGCTCCCTTCCTGGTCAAAGAGGTCCGGGATATGCTTGAGGATATCAACCAGACAGGCGTCTCCATCCTCTTTGTGGAGCATAACCTCAAGGTGGCCATGTCCCTGGCCCACCGCCTCTACCTCATGGGAAATGCATGCCTGGCCTTTACAGGAACCGTTGAAGAGTTGGACGCCCAACCGGAGATCCGGGCGAAGTATTTGGAGGTGTGAGGAAGGAAGATTGGAGTGGTGGCCTCCGGCTCGGAGATCCTACGGCTCGGAGAGAGTATTGGGGTGTTGGGAGATTGGGAGTGAGATCATGATCGAACGACCTGGTCTGAATATCAGTGGGGGTATTCTGACACACGCCAAATTCCGTTCCGCCCGGACCGCCTTTGTGTGTGGGGATAGGCGAGTCACCTGGGCGGAGTTTGACAGCCGGGTCAGCAAAGTGGCAAACGCCCTCCTTGCGGCTGGACTAGAGAAGGGCGACAAGGTGAGCTTCCTGGGGCTCAACAGCATCGAGACATTGGAAATCATGTACGGGACCCTTCGTGCCGGCGGGGTGATCGTTCCCCTCTCTGCCCTGCTCACCCCCGACCTTATCGCGTCTCTTGTTGTTGACTCGGGCTCCCGGTTCTTTTTCGTGGTCTTTCCTCTGGAGCCGTTGGCAATGCCCATTTTGGAAAAACTAAAAGAAGTTCCCAAAGAGCGGTGTATAGCAGTTGGCTTTGAAGACGAGGCCTGTACAAACTATGAACCCTTTATAGCCCCGGCATCCGAAGATGCCCCCT
>JAUUVE010000164.1 GCA_030589715.1 Desulfobacteraceae bacterium
AGCTCTCCCTCACTCCTGCTGGCCTTTATTACCTTCCCTAGCTTTTCGTCCAGTTCTGCTTGCCTTTGAAGATCATCCGGAGGTTCTCCCTTGGCCTTGAGCCACCAATAAAAGGCCTGGGGCCTATCACCCAACGCTGAATAACTGTCCCCCAATAGTAATAATAGATCCCCCTTGGAGGAGTGCCGGGGATATCTCTCGAGCAACTCCATGCCCTTATCTATAGCACGCTGGTAGTCGCCCAAGCGGTGTTGGGTTCTTACTATTTTGTACTCCACCCAGGGCAGCTCACTATAGTCAGGATATGCCTCAGAAATCCTCTCTAAAAGACTCAACCCTCTATCGTATTCCCCTCTTTCAAGATATATCTCCGCCATCCGGGCAAGTACAGATGGGACCTTCTTGCTCGTCGGTTCTTGCTCAAGAAATGCCCGATAGGTCTTTAAGGCCTGGGTAAGCTCCCCTTGCTCCCTGTGGGACTCTGCCAGTGCAAAGAGATCTGGCCGGGCCTCCTCTTTTACCTCTACTCTGGCCGGGGGTGGGACTTTTGGCTGGCAGCTGGCCAAAAAAAAGGCTACCCCCACCATCATGGCGGGGATAGCCCTATTGAAAAGGAGGAATCTAGTGATCACTTCTGGACTTCCTCAAAATCCGCATCAACAACCTCTTCGTCACCTGAGGACTGGGCCGAAGATCCAGCATCGGCCGCAGCCTCGGCCTGGGTCTCCTGTTGGCTGGCCTGAGTGTACATTGCCTCTGCCAATTTGTGGGACGCCTGGGTCAATTCTTCTGTGAGACGTTTGATTTCCTCTGTATCATCCCCTTCCATGGCCTTCTTCAGGTGTTCGATGCCCTGTTCGAGATTCCCCTTTGTGGATTCGTCCAGCTTATCTCCCACCTCCTTAATGGACTTCTCGGTTGAGTAGATAAGGGAGTCCGCCATATTCCGCGCATCTATCAGTTCCCGCTTTTTCTTGTCTTCTTCACCGTGCAACTCTGCATCTTTTACGAGCCTCTCGATCTCTTGCTCGCTGAGGCCGCTTGAGGCGGTAATTTTGATGGACTGTTCCTTTCCTGTCCCCATATCCTTTGCAGAGACATTTACAATCCCATTGGCGTCAATATCAAAGGTCACGTCGATCTGGGGCATACCCCTTGGTGCAGCAGGGATACCTACCAGCTGGAAGCGCCCGAGGGGCTTGTTATTGCCAGCCATCTCCCGTTCACCCTGGAGCACATGGATCTCCACCGCAGGCTGATTGTCTGCCGCTGTTGAGAAAATCTGGTTCTTCTTGGTGGGGATAGTGGTATTTTTTTCGATCAGTTTTGTAAATACACCACCCAGGGTCTCAATACCCAGGGAAAGAGGGGTCACATCCAGAAGAAGCACATCCTTGACTTCACCCTTCAATACACCGGCCTGGATGGCAGCCCCTACGGCAACCACCTCATCGGGGTTGACACCCTTGCTCGGCTCCTTGCCAAAGATATCTTTGACCTTCGCCTGGACCTTGGGCATCCTGGTCATGCCGCCCACCAAGATCACCTCATCAATATCGCCGGTCTTAACCCCTGAATCATTTAGGGCCGTCCTACAAGGTCCCTCCACCTTCTGAATCAGGTCATCCACCAAGGCCTCCAGTTTAGCACGGGACAGTTTGATGTTGAGGTGTTTTGGGCCACTGGCATCAGCCGTGATGAAGGGCAGATTGACGTCTGTCTCCATCGAGCCGGATAGCTCTACCTTGGCCTTTTCCGCCCCTTCTTTTAGCCTCTGTAAGGCCATTTTATCATTTCGTAGATCAATCCCCTGGTCTTTCTTGAATTCATCCGCCAGATAACCGACTATCCGAAGATCAAAATCCTCACCGCCCAGGTGTGTATCACCATTGGTCGATTTTACCTCAAACACACCTTCACCTATCTCCAGGATAGATATATCAAAGGTGCCCCCACCCAGGTCAAAGACTGCGATCTTTCTGTCTCCCTTTTTATCCATACCGTAGGCGAGGGATGCCGCCGTCGGCTCATTGATGATCCTTTCCACTTTAAGCCCTGCAATTCGGCCGGCATCTTTGGTGGCCTGCCTCTGGCTGTCGTTGAAGTAGGCCGGTACTGTAATCACGGCTTCCGTGACCTTCTCGCCCAGATAATCCTCGGCAGTCTCTTTCATTTTCTGCAGCACCATGGCAGATAGTTCAGCAGGGCTGTAATCTTTACCCTTTATGCCAACATGGGCATCTCCGTTGGAAGCCTTCACGATCTTATATGGGAGTACTTTGGTATCCTTTTGTACCTCAGGGGAATCGTATTTCCTTCCTATGAGTCTCTTAACTGCAAAAACCGTATGCTCGGGATTAGTTACCGCCTGTCTCTTGGCAGTCTGGCCAACTAATCTCTCGTTGTTATCGGTGAACGCCACCATTGAAGGTGTGGTCCTGCTTCCCTCTGCATTGACAATCACCACGGGATCGCCACCCTCCATTACGGCGACACACGAATTGGTTGTCCCGAGATCAATTCCTATAGTTTTTCCCATCTCTTTGCCTCCTTAACACCGCGACTTTTATAACCCTTAAGACACAGGAGCCAAGACCATCCTGCATCGTTCGTTTTGCATGATCGAGATATATGCCTTGTCAGGCTAAGCCTTGTTCTTACTAATTACGACCATTGAAGGTCGTATGAGCCTCTCGTTGAGAAGATAGCCCTTTTGAAGCTCTTTAGTAACTGTCCCGGGCTTCACAGAGCTGTCTTCCTGCTCTGATACGGCCTCATGGAAATTGGGGTCAAAGGGCTCGTCCACTGACTTCACCTCTTCCAACCCTGCCCTCTTCAGGGTGTCCATCAGCCCCTTCAGCGTCAACTTCACCCCTTCCCTCAGGGCATCAATCGAGTTCCCTTCCTCACTGTGGGCTATGGCCTTTTCAAGGCTATCTGCCACAGGCAGCAATTGCTTGATCAGCGATTCATTTGAGAACTTTGCCAGCTCGGTCTTTTCTTTTTGGGCCCTCTTTTTTACATTTTCAATTTCCGCCTGAGAGCGGAGGTAAAGGTCAAAATTCTTTTCTTCCAATTCCTGGGCCTCTTTAACCTTTTCAAGCAATTCCGCCTTGGTCATCTTCTCCAGAGGAGTTTCCTTTTCTTTACGAGGTTCTGGCTCGAGTCCTTCTTCGGCTTGCTCCCTTGATTCCTCTAAAGAAACCTCTTTGACCTTTTGTTCCTCTTTTTCCATAACCGCCTGAACCACGCTCCACTCCTTACTAACACTATCATACTCTTCAATTCACTAAAACTATGCGAAACTTTAAGCATCGGAAAAAGCTTTGTCAAGAGACCCGTTGGGCCCTATTTGGCACTTCTCCCCAGCTCCATTTTCCGCCTGAGCTCGGTTATCAATCGAGGGGCATATTCTTTGGTAAGACGGCGCGTTTCTGCGTCGTTTGATCCGGTGGGTTTTATAAAGAGACCATCAGCACCCGCCTTGAATATGGCCACGGCATCATTGATCAGGGACTTTCTGGTATAAAAGACCGCAGGGACATCAGAATAATACCCCCTGGCCTGCCTGAGATTTGAAATGCCATACTTCCTGTTCTGCCCAATTCTGCCACAGACCTCTTCAAAGAGGGTGCGCCATCTGTCCACAATCGCAAACAGCCTTTTCAGGTACTCATTGGTGACATCCCCTTTATGGTCATCCAGCCCCTCATAGACCTGGTCCAAGGCGGGAAAACCGGCGATTTTTTCCTCAAGCTCCTCTTTAGGTGTGAGGGAAGGCTCAACCACGTCCTCATCTTTCCCCCACAGATCGAGCAAGAAAAGCCCAGGTGCCTCTGCCCCCAGTCCCTCCCTGGCCTCCTCAAAGGTGTATACCTGAAGAAACTCAAGATCGGGTGCGTAAGGGGCGATCTCATTGCGCACTAGATCATGCTCAAAGTCGGAGTCATCTATAAAGCACACAATGGGTTTCATTCTTTGTTACACCCCTTAGGCCCTGAACCTTTGGCTATTAGCTACCGCAGCCCATGCCCCGTGAGTCTCTCCAGGGCCTCCAAGTACTTTCCCCTTGTCTTCTCTATGATCTCAGGTGGCAGTTTGGGAGGTGGTGGTTTCTTTGGCCAGTTTATCTCTATCAGATAATCCCTCAAGAACTGCTTATCAAAACTCTTTTGCGGTCCCCCGGGGGCATACTCATCCACTGGCCAGAATCTTGAAGAATCCGGTGTGAGTGCCTCATCGATCAGGATCAGCCTGTCATCCCTGGCCGCCTCACCCTGCTCGGCAGGCGGGCTGGCCTTGATACCAAACTCAAATTTTGTATCTGCCACAATGATGCCTTTGCCGCCAGCAAAATCCCTTCCAAACTCATACAGCCGGAGACTAATCTCCCTAACCTCCTCTGCCATCTCCCTTCCCAGGATATCCACCGCCTTTTCAAAGGAGATATTCTCATCGTGCATGCCATCCGCCGCCTTGGTAGATGGTGTGAAAATAGGCTCGGGCAATCTATCAGACTCGCCCAGACCATCCGGAAGCGGGATCTCACAGACACTCCCATTTTGGAGGTATTCCTGCCAACCCGAGCCTGAAAGATATCCTCGCACAATACACTCTACGAGCAATGGTCTTGCTTTCTTGACAAGCATACTTCGGCCCTCAAGCTGCCGGGCATACTGGTGGCAGACGGCTGGATATTCATAAGGATCGCTGCTAACCAGATGATTCTCGACGATCGGTTCAAGCTTCTTGAACCAAAAAAGGGATATCCCTGTAAGGATCTTCCCTTTATCGGGAATTGGGTCCTCCATAACCACATCAAATGCCGACATACGATCGCTTGCAACGATCAACAGTTTATCACCGATCTCATAAACATCCCTGACCTTGCCGCGCTTTAAAAGCTGTATGTCTTTGAAATTGCTCCTTTTCAAAGCCTCCGGGGCCATAATATTGTCTCCTCAAAACATTCCATTCCCTTAAATCAAGCCTGAGGCGTGACTCCTCGAACTTATCTTTACTTCCCCTTCTCCCTGTTCATCAGCCTTTTCAGGTATTCCCTGTAGTACCCTAACACGCTGTTTCGGAAGGAGATGGTCTCGGCAAAGGGTGGAATACCCTTATACTGTTTGACCCGATGGGGTCCGGCATTATAAGAGGCCAGCGCCAGACTCATATCTCCCTTTTGAATTTTCATCATTTCGGAAAAATATTTGTAGCCATGTTCAATAGCCTTGGTCGGGTCTAGGCGGTCATCCTGTGCGTTGTCCAATAGTTCTTTTTTGTATCGGGAAAACAACTGGACACGTTCTTTCCGGCAATCACGCGACATCCGCATATACTTTCTGGCAAGTCTTGCAAATTTCACTCTGTTTTTCTCGGTAATCTGTGAAATAAGCCCTATGGCCTTTTGTTTCAACTTTCGCTCTTTTGCCAAAAGGAATACAGCCTGGTCAAAATGGGGCGGCTCGAAGACATTTTTCATCCCCAGCCCCCTGGCGGTCCTGGGCATAATCTGGGTCAACCCCGCAGCCCCCACATAGGACACGGCCTTGGGAGAAAAATTGGATTCTCTCTTCATCAGGGCCATAAAAAGCAGCGGATCCACATCATATCCGGCCTTTTTCTGTTTGTCGCACATTGCTGCGACCAGTGATGAGTAGCGGGAGCCCGGCCACCCAACAACATTCTGCCACGTTTTCGCTGGATCTGACCCGCTTTTGGG
>JAUUVE010000382.1 GCA_030589715.1 Desulfobacteraceae bacterium
AATATCTGGTCAATCACCTTTTTCATGTTCGTAAAATGTGTTCCCTTCCAGTAGATCTTGTCGCAAGGTCTGCAGTAGGTGTATTCATTAAAAAACCGCCTGACCTTTGGCGGGACCCTATCTTCGATCGCTTCCTTTGAGACCCCTTCAAGAAGACCGTTACAAGAGAGGCATCTTGAAAAGGGTCTTACGCTATCTTTGATATGCAGGTAATCAACGACCCTCCTTATCTGCTCTGCGGTCGAACCAGGATGTAGGAAGATACCGTGGGTTACCTCGCTGAATTTGAGGAGATTCTTGCTCTTGGTCAGGATAATCCTCTTCTCCTTCCTGGAAATCTCGATTATATCCCTGTGGGATAGCGATGGGTCGAAATATACGTCAAACCCCAGGGCCCGCATATATTTCACGATATCCCTTATATTAATATCCGCTATGAATGCGGTCCTTCGAAGGGGAATCTCCCTCAGGCGGGTGACATTCTCAATATTGAGGGATTCAAAGGCAGGGTATACACTGATCCGATCTCCATCTTGGGGGATATACTTGAAGTCTTCGGATCTTCCATTTGCCAGGATAAGATCGACTTCCGTATGAGGCACCCCCAGCGCCTCGATCAAATCCTTTACGGATCTCTTCCCGCTGAACTCGGCCTCAAAGTCGGTCTTCCTCCTGTGCCTTGGCAGGAAATCGTTCAGTTCTTCATAAAAGCGGAAAATTGCCTTGGACATCGGCTCAAATCAGCCCTGCTGCGGCCATGATATCCGGGACCATATCCTCCTTGCCGATGGCCATGATGTGAACACCGTCACACATCTTCTCATCCCGAATCCTCTTAATCATGCGGCCGGCGATCTCTATGCCCTTGGCCAGGGCCTTTCCCTTGCCAGCAGAGGCCATCTCGTCGATCAGTTCCTGTGGAACACTTACACCTGCCACATTTTTGTTCATAAAACGGGCCATGGGAGCTGAGGTCAACAAGATAACGCCCGCCAGGATCTTTGCCGGAAACTCCCTGGCATATTCCATAAATTGCTTGAAGTTGTCCAGGTCATAGACTGCCTGGGTCTGAATGAACTCGGCGCCCGCCTCTATCTTTTTCTCGAATTTTATGAGCTGGGGCTCCAAGGGATTGGCCTCGGGGGTAACGATGGCACCGGCACAAAAAGAGACGCTCCCATCCAGCTCATTTCCACCAAGGTCCTTGCCCTTTTCCAGCCCCCTGATTGCCGCCAGTAATTGACTTGAGTCCAGGTCAAAGACCCCCTTTGCCTCCTTATGGTCACCCAGGACCACGGAATCCCCCGTCAGACAGAGTACATTCCTGATCCCCCTGCTGGCCGCCAAGAGGAGATCCGCCTGAAGCGCCATCCGGTTACGATCTCTGCAAGTCATCTGCAGGATGGGCTCTCCACCCATCTCCTTGACTATGAGCGCCCCTCCCAGGGATGGAAATCGCATGACAGAACTCTGGTGATCAGTCACATTCATGGCATCCACCTTATCCTTTAAGAGCTCAATATGGTGTGCCATCTTCTCCAGGTTTGTTCCCTTGGGAGGTGCCACTTCAGAGGTAACGACAAACTTGCCTGACTCCAAGGCCTCCTTGAATGACGAAATCATTGGTCACCTCCTACAACGTGAACTTCCCGGGACTAGGCTCCCCCTGGTGATTCCTGGGTTTCTGGAGCTTCCTCATGGAACCCAGCCGGTCCAATGCCTTTAGCCGTTCATAGATGAGCGTCCATGCACAGTCCTTGGCCTCATCTATCTCGCACTTTCCATTATTGGTCCCCCCGCAAGGCCCATTCACAAGCCCTTTGTGGCAGGAGGTGACAGGACAGATACCTCCGGTCTCTCCCAATACGCAGGTGCCGCACTGGGTGCATATTTCATCAAACTGCCCCAGCCCGGTCTCTTTCCCGATAAAGAGGGTATCGAGGGCGGGGACAACCATCTTGTTCACCTGTCTTGCAACGGTTTGCACTCCAAAGGCGCAGGTCATGATCAGGAGGACGTCCGCCTGACCAATCTGGCCTGCATACTCCTTGACGGCTTCTCCTGTCAAATTATCACAGGCCACCGGCAGGAGCACATGCCCCGTCGTCAGTTTGCCCTTTTTTGAGAGTTTTTCTGCCATGGCCTTCACTTCGGGCTCCCCGCCGGTGTGCGTCAGCGTAACGCATGTCCCGCAACCCACAATAAAGACCCTTCCAAATCCACTCAGGAGCTCATCGATCTCCTCTTCCGGTTTTGCTTGGGTAATGGATCTAATCATGCCTCACTCCTGCGATTATGATCATGGGGGGCCCGGCCTTCTCCTCTTTTCCCTGGCCCTTTGCTAGGAAGATCTGAGGGGCTCACAACCATCGAAGGCGTCTTACCGGGTTTCGTGACTCTCCTCTGCTTCCCTCAGCTCTCTCTCAAGGTCGCATCTGAGGCATCTCATGGCCTCATACCATGCCTGATCCTCATCGAGACCTTTTTCCACCTCTCGAAAATCCCGCTTTCTTGCTTCCGGTTTTTCTAGCTCAAGCCTGGCCCTGGGCTTCTCCTCCTCTGTCTCTTCTTCCAGGGCCAAGCGGTGTTCCTCATGCAGGGAGGTCTTTTCATCAAGGATCTTCAGCCGTCCCTTCTCGCCCAGGAGGTATCTGTCGATGGCCATGGCCACTCTTCTACCTGAGGCTATGGCCTCTATGACCGTGCTTGGACCCGTGGTGAAATCACCCCCTGCAAAGATACCGGGGATATTGGTGGAAAGGCTGTTTTGATCCACCACAAGACTGCCCCACAAGGCCCTCTCAAGCTGGCTGTCCTTGGATAGAAAGGAGATGTCAGGTGCCTGACCAATGGAGATAATAATCGTTTCAGCCTCCACCGAACGGGTCGATTCCTCATCAACGCTCAGGTAGGAACGACCCTCTTCATCATACACGGTCTGGCTCCGGACAAACTCGATGCCGGTGACCTTGCCCCCTTGATGTAAGATTCGATTGGGTGCCCAC
>JAUUVE010000015.1 GCA_030589715.1 Desulfobacteraceae bacterium
GGGATTGTAACGGTGATTCTCTTGGAACATATTTTGTGGCGGGAAAAAGCTTCATTGAAAAACTGAATGGCCCTGGTGTTTATAAACTTCAGTAAAGAAATCGTGATTTCTAGACCGCACTAAAAAAGCCAAGAATCCGAAGACCCTTGGCTTTCCTACCTTCTTAATGGGGTGAGTGACGGGACTTGAACCCGCGACAACCGGGGCCACAACCCAGTGCTCTACCAGCTGAGCTACACCCACCATGATACTCGGATATCCATATCACAACTGAAAACAATTTTGCAAGAACAATCGAGAATTCCAAATTGAGCCAATTTCATTGATTCCCTCTTGTTACTTGAGGATGCAAAGATCTCTCCTTTAGAATATTTTTCTGCCTTAAGTATTGATGGTCTCGCAAAAGGTCAAAAACCTCATTTTATGGGTAATGCCTCGACCTGTAAGTTACGAAAATAATTCACAATTCCTAAATTCCTAAATTTGCAATGGCGCGAAAAAAGGACTTTTTACGGGCGTATCACTATTTGACTCTAATGAAAAATTTTCTTATATTAGGGCATAGTTAAAAGGCAAAGCAATACTTTTTCTGCCGAAAAGGAAAGGACCGGCTTATGTCCAACAATAGACAGGGGTTATTCAGAGAGATACCTGCGGTGGATCGCTTGTTGACAACTACCAGGCTTCAACAGGCTTCTGGTGAATACCCTCGATCCCTGATACTTAAGGCAATAAATCTGGTGCTTGATGATCTCCGTGCAAAGATCCAGAATGGAGAGATTGAGGCTCAAAACCAGCTGGGCCTCGACCTGGTTTCGAACCGGGTGACAGAGAAATTGAAGATGATATCCCGGGCAAGCCTGAGGCCGGTAATTAATGCCACTGGCGTGGTGGTTCATACCAATCTGGGGAGATCTATTTTGGCAGAGAAGGTCCTGCGAAGGTTCCGGTCACTGAGCGGGGGATACAGCAACCTGGAATATGATCTTGAGAGGGGAGTGAGGGGAAGTCGGTATACCCATGTGGAAGATATCCTGAAGGAGTTGACTGGGGCTGAGGCCGCCATGGTGGTCAACAACAACGCCGCTGCCGTTCTCGTCTCCCTTGAGACCCTGGCCAGGGGACGCGAGGTGGTGGTGTCCCGTGGACAGCTGGTGGAGATAGGCGGATCTTTCCGCATTCCGGATGTGATGCGCAAGAGCGGGGCCAGGATGGTGGAGGTGGGTGCTACCAATAAGACCCATCTCAGGGATTATGAGGAGGTTATAGGCCCAGAGACCGCTCTCTTGTTGAAGGTCCACAGGAGCAATTTCGAACTTGTGGGTTTCACAGAGGATGTTCCCCTCTCTGACCTTGTGGAGCTGGGGAAGCGAAACGGGATCCCTGTTATGGAGGATTTGGGAAGCGGATGCTTCGTGGATTTTTCACACTATGGTCTCATGAAGGAGCCGACCGTCCAGGAGACCCTGTCACAGGGAGCTGCCTTGGTAACCTTTAGCGGCGACAAGCTGCTGGGTGGGCCACAGGCCGGGATAATCCTGGGACAGAATGGGCTGGTAGAGGCAATCAAGAAAAATCAACTGAGCAGGGCATTGAGGATCGATAAACTCACCCTTTTGGCCCTTGAGGAGACCCTAAGACTGTACAGGGATGAAAGGGTTGCTGTTAAGGAGATCCCTACTCTGAGGATGATATGTCAGTCCCATGGGTCTTTAATAAGAAAAGCTGACCGCCTATTCAAGCTGATCGGGAGATTGAAGACCGGTAATTTCTCTATTGAACTGGTAGGGGGGACATCAAAGGTAGGTGGAGGCGCACTCCCGCTTCTGGAATTGCCAAGCCGCTTGCTGAGTTTGATCCCCGGAAAGCTCTCCTCGCAAGCCATGGAGGCGTGGCTGAGGTCCTACGAACCACCGGTAATAACAAGGCTAGAAAGGGAGAGAGTCTTGCTGGACCTAAGGACTGTGCAAGAAAGGGAACTAAAGACAGTAGCCCGGGCCATCAAGGATCTCGCCCAACTGGATTAGTACCCACTCCTTTCGAAGGCCCCGAAAAGGGAGTCTGACGGCCTTTTCAGGGACCCAGCCGGTCTTACCCTATTTCCTCTTCGAATGTATTAAAAATAGGCCCAAAGGACCGCCGCTCGCATCTGTCCTTTCAATCCCGTGCCAAGTTGACAAATCACGCCAGAAGCTATAGTTTCCTTAGGTTAGAGTGGTATGCCATGACTGATACCAAGGGGATTTAATTGAAGAAGATCATTGAAAAAATCCTTGAAGATAGCCTAAAGGTTAAGGAGGCATTCATCAGGGAAAACATTCCGAATCTGATCCTCCTGGCCGAAAAGGTTGCCCTGGCCTTTACCGCCGATCGCAAATTGCTGCTCTGCGGAAATGGGGGAAGCGCGGCAGATGCCCAGCACATCGCCGCAGAATTTGTGAATCGGTTCACCCTCGAACGTCCTCCCTTGCCTGCCATTGCCCTAACGACCGATACCTCGATAATTACCAGTATCGGGAATGATTATTCTTTTGAAGAGGTCTTTTCCAAACAAGTAAAGGCCCTCGGCATGGAAGGAGATGTCCTTTTGGCTATTTCTACCAGTGGAAACTCCAAGAACCTCTTGTTGGCGGTCAAGGATGCAAAGAGGCAGGGGATCCACACGGTCGGACTCCTGGGAAAGGACGGGGGGAAACTGGCAGGCATGGTTGATATGGCCCTGGTGGTAAAGGCCGATAACACGGCCCGGATCCAGGAGGCGCATATCCTGGCCGGACACATCCTGTGCCATCTGGTGGACTATATCCTTTTCCAGAGGCACCTATCAGATGAATAGGGTTTTATAATGACAGAACCGACGCCCATATCCTTGGACAAAGTCAAGACCTACTCTTTAAGGGAAAGGACCAGTCAAGTTAAGACCGAGGACTTTGCCGAGGCATGGAGTCCTGGTGCGTCTTTAGGCCAGTGGTTGAAGTCTCTGCCAAAGATCCTTGCCGCAAATGACCTCAAAGAGATCGTCGACCGGATCGTAAAGGCCTCTCTCGGCGGCAGGACCATTATCTTGGCAATGGGCGCCCATCCCATTAAGGTGGGGCTCAATCCCGTGATCCTGGATCTCCTGAACCGCCGAATCATCGGAGGTGTGGCCATGAATGGGGCCGGCATCATACATGATGCGGAGCTGGCCATGGCGGGAGGTACCTCAGAAGACGTGGCCGCAGAGATAGGAGAGGGGAGATTCGGCATGGCCGAGGAAACGGGGCGATTTCTGAATGCGGCCATTAAAGAAGGCGCAGGAGACGGACTTGGTCTGGGCAGATCGGTGGGTTCCATGCTAGTCCGCGAGGGTTTCCCATACAATCGTTTCAGCATTCTGGCAAGGGCCTATGAGCTGGGTATCCCTGTGACGGTCCATGTGGCAGTGGGGACCGACACCATCCATTTTCACCCCAGTGTGGATGGTGCATCCATAGGCAGCACCTCGCACATGGACTTCCGAATTTTTGCCAGGCTCGTCTCCAGGCTGCAAGGGGGGGTATTCATAAATCTTGGCTCAGCAGTCATCTTGCCGGAGGTCTTTTTGAAGGCCCTCAGCCTTGTAAGGAATCTGGGATACGAGGTTAATGACTTTACAACGGTCAATATGGATTTTATTCAACATTATCGACCCATGACCAACGTGGTTCACCGGCCCACCCTGGAGGGCGGAAAAGGTTACAACCTGGTGGGTCACCATGAGATCATGTTTCCCCTCTTGGCTGCAGCGGTCATTGAGGGGTTAGACGAAAAATAACTAGGAAGGGAAACGCAATGCCTATCTATGAATATATATGCTCAAGCTGCGATGAAGAATTTGAGACCCTCGTTTTTAGGGGGGATGACAGGGTAGCATGCCCGCATTGTAACGAGGATGACGTAAGACGTCTAATGTCAGCCTGCTCGTTCAAGAGCAGCGGTAACTTCACTCCATCCTCCGGATCCTCCGGTTGCGCCACCTGTTCGAGCACCAATTGCAGTAGTTGTCATTGAGAACAGTTGTTTGGTCCAATGGTTGAGTAGTTTAAGGAGTCGCCTTGTTCCGAATCGGTCATGGATATGATGTACACCGCCTGGTTGAAGGGCGCCCGTTGATCCTCGGGGGCGTTGAGATTCCCCATACCCTCGGGCTGGAAGGTCATTCCGATGCGGACGTCCTGACCCACGCTGTGATCGATGCCCTGATTGGGGCGTTGGGCATAGGGGATATTGGTCAGCACTTTCCGGATACTGATCCTGCTTACAAAGATGCAGACAGTATCGCCATGTTAAAGAGGGTGATGATATGGGTCAAGCGTGATGGTTTCCGGGTGAATAATCTGGATGCCACCATAGTTGCTGAAAGGCCCAAACTGGGCCCATTTTTAGGGCCTATGCGAGAAAGATTATCAGAAGCACTCGAGACATCACCAAGCCAAACCAATATCAAGGCTACTACCACAGAAGGCCTGGGGCCTTGCGGTAGGCAAGAGGGGATGGAGGCCTTTGCCGTGGTCAGTATTGTTGGCCAACAAGACTTGATGAGCCCGTAAAAAGTCGAAAAGCTCATTATATGGGCAATTCCCCGTATGCGTAACTTACGAAAATAATTCACAATACCTAAATTCCTGGATTCGCAATTGCCCGTAAAAAGGACTTTTTACGGGCTCATCAAGACTTGTCGTAGCGGAACAAATTGTGGCCATGTTGAACACAATTCCATTTGTAAAAGACTAAGAGATAAGGAGTGGGCGCGTGCCTATCAAATTATACAATACTGCCACGCGAAAAAAAGAGACATTTAGGCCCCTGGTGGAAGGCAGGGTGGGCATTTATGTCTGCGGAGTGACCGTCTATGACCTCTGCCATATTGGTCATGCCAGATCCACCGTCGTGTTTGATGTGTTGGTAAGACACCTCCGTATGAAGGGCCTTGATGTCACCTATGTTCGGAACTTTACCGATGTGGATGACAAGATCATTAAGAGGGCGCAAGAACAGGGGAAAGAGACGGATTCCCTTGCCCAGGAATATATTGACGCCTTTTATGAAGATATGGACAGGCTGGGGGTCCTGAGGGCCGATGTGGAACCCCGGGCCACGGAGCATGTGGAGGGTATGATCGAGATGATCACCAGGCTCCTGGATCGGGGACATGCCTATGTTACGGGTGAGGATGTCTTCTTTTCCGTTGAAGGCTTTAAAGATTACGGCAGCCTTTCCGGGAGGAAGCTGGAGGATATGCAGGCCGGCAAAAGGATCGCCGTGGATGAGAAAAAAAGACACCCCATGGACTTTGTACTATGGAAAGGGGCAAGGCCTGGTGAACCGCAGTGGCCCAGCCCGTGGGGCCCTGGAAGACCGGGGTGGCACCTGGAATGCTCTGTCATGAGTAACCACTACCTGGGCCACTCCTTTGACATTCACGGGGGCGGGAAGGACCTCCTGTTCCCCCACCATGAAAATGAAAGGGCCCAGTCAATAGGGGCCAACGGAGGCACCTTTGCCAACTACTGGGTCCACAATGGATTTGTTACCGTTGAATCTGAAAAGATGTCCAAGTCCTTGGGGAATTTTCTGACCATCCGTGACGCCCTAAAGAGGTATCATCCCGAGGTCCTGCGCCTCTTCCTGCTATCCAAGCACTACAGGAGTCCGATCGATTTTTCTAAGAAGGACGTCCTGGGGCTACAGTCCGGGCTCGTTCGCATATACCGTGCACTCCAAAGATTGGAGGGTTTGATAGGCCCCTACCCAAGGGAGACAGAAAAGGGACTGGTTGACCTCCTCGATGATGCCTTTATGGAACAGTTTGTGGGCATGATGGACGATGATCTGAACACCGCAGGTGCCATTGGTCTTGTCTTTGAGAAAGTGAGAGAGATCAACAGGATCATGGACGCAGGAGTTCCCCCAGCAGATGAGACCGCCCGCCATTCCCTCATGAATGATCGCAGTCGAATTCTACAGGCCGGCCGAGTCCTGGGCCTGTTACAGGAGACCCCTACGGAGTTTTTTGAACAACTGGGCGGTGTTCAAAAGGGTATTGATCCTGCTGAGATCGAGGAGATGATCGAGGCAAGGGCAGTTGCCAGGGCCAATAAAGACTGGGCAAAGGCCGATGAGATCCGAGATCGTTTAAAAGGGCTGGGTATTGTCCTGGAAGATGGCCCCCGAGGAACCACCTGGAGGCTTGATGTTTGAAATCGTTACGGATCTCACCCCCTGCGGGGACCAGCCCAAGGCCATTGAAGCTCTTTCGGGAGGTATAGAAAAAGGGCTGGCCCACCAGGTCTTGTTAGGGGTTACAGGGTCTGGCAAGACCTTCACGATGGCACATGTCATCGCCCGTGTGCAAAAACCCACCTTAGTCATGGCACCCAATAAGACCTTGGCCGCTCAATTGTATGGGGAACTCAAGAACCTCTTTCCCCACAATGCAGTGGAGTATTTTGTCAGTTACTACGACTACTATCAGCCCGAGGCGTACATCCCCCAGTCGGACACATACATCCAGAAGGATGCACACATCAATGAGCGGATCGACAAGATGCGACATTCCGCCACCAGGTCCCTCCTGGACAGGGAGGACGTGATCATCGTGGCAAGTGTCTCCTGTATATATGGGCTGGGATCTCCAGAGGTCTACCACAACATGCTGCTTTACGTTGAAAAAGGAGCTGTCCTGTCGAGGGAGGACGCAGTAAGGAAGCTGGTTGAGATCCATTATGAGCGGGGGGATCTAGATTTTTATAGGGGTCGCTTCAGGGTACGAGGGGATGTCCTGGACATCTATCCGGTCCATGAAGAGGATAGGGCGGTGAGGATCAATTTTTTTGGAGATGAGGTGGAATCCATTCATGAGATCGACCCATTGACCGGAAAGGCCATCAGGGGCCTTAACCGGATAACCATCTATCCTGCCACCCACTATGTGACCTCAGTGGAGATCAGGGAGCGGGCGATCCGGCAGATTGAAGCGGAACTGGAGGAGACGATCCCCTATTTCCAATCTCAGGACAAATTCCTGGAGGCCCAGCGGATTGAGGAGCGCACGCGGTTCGACCTGGAGATGATAATCGAAATGGGGTACTGCCATGGTATCGAGAATTATTCCCGCCACCTGACCGGGAGGAAACCAGGGGAGCCCCCCCCGACCCTCCTTGATTACTTCCCAAAGGACTTCCTTGTCATCATAGATGAGAGTCATATTACGATCCCTCAGCTAAATGGCATGTATCGGGGGGACAGATCAAGAAAGGAAACCTTAGTGAGTTACGGGTTTCGCCTCCCTTCGGCCCTGGATAATAGACCCTTAAGATTTGACGAGTTTGAGTCAAGGGTAAGACAGATCCTCTATGTGTCAGCCACCCCCGGACCCTATGAACTTGAAAGGAGCCAGATGACCGCGGAACAGATCATCAGACCCACCGGTTTATCAGACCCTGAAATTATGGTAAGGCCCGCCACAAATCAGGTGGATGACCTCCTTGGGTTGATCAATAAGAGGGTGGAGCAGAACGAGCGGGTCCTTGTCACCACCTTGACAAAGAGAATGGCCGAGGATCTCAGTGAATACTATTCTGACCTGGGGGTAAATGTCCGATATATGCACTCCGATATAAAGACCATCGAGAGAATGGAGATAATAAGGGAACTCAGGCTGGGCAACTTTGATGTCCTGGTAGGCATAAATCTGTTGCGCGAGGGGCTGGACCTTCCGGAGGTCTCCCTCGTGGCAATACTTGACGCAGACAAGGAAGGCTTCCTCCGCTCAGAGAGGTCGCTTATTCAGACCTGTGGGAGGGCGGCCAGGAATATCAACGGGACCGTGGTCTTTTATGGGGACCAGATCACCAATTCGATGAGAAGGGCCATGGATGAGAGCGATAGACGACGGACTATACAGCTGGAGTACAATAGGATTCATAACATAACCCCCTCATCCATCCGGAAAAACATTGATGACATCCTGGGGTCTACATATGAGGCCGATTATATGACGGTTCCGATCGTGGCAGAAGAGGAGAGGGCGTATGTGACCCTGGAAGACCTCGAGGAGATGATAGTGGACCTGACCGCCAAGATGAAGGACTCTGCCGCAAATCTGGATTTTGAAAAGGCGGCAGCCTTTAGGGATCAGATAAGGGATCTCGAAGAAAAAGGGCTCGATGTCCTGGGGTTTTCCTGAATTGAATCCAGGGGAAGTAAAGAATCCAATCCCAGCCTCCGGCCCATAGGGCCTACGCCCCGGTGGGAGGATCTGGTTTAGGTTAATCTGTTAAACAGTAAAGAAACCCGGTGGCCCAAATGAACTTCGAAGATAAGAAGAAAGAGTCAGGTGATAGAAGTCTAAAGCGGATCGAGGAGGCCTTGAAGGCCTTCCAGGACCTGGGAGCAGAGGATTCTCCTTTTGACCAACTATTCCCAAGGCTCAAATCCCATTATGATTCATTGGAGGAGCATGAGAAAGAAGGCCTTTTCAGAGGCCTTATTGAGCAGATAGAGGTGAAAAAGGCGGAGATTGACCCGCTGGCAGAGGCCTTCCTCAAGTGCGAACAGGATGACCCCCGATGGGCCTCGTTGCTTGCAGACTTCAGGAACCGTGCCTATTCACCCCGCTTGAGCCTCTTCCGAAAGATTTCCCGGTCTCCCGGAGGGCTCAAATTCTTGCTGGATTTTCGGGGGGACCTCCTCTCCATACGCCGGCATTCAAGGCTTGATCTGGACCCGCTCGATTCAGATATTATTTTCCTCTTCGAAATGCTCTTCCAGGAAGGTTTCATCTATCTGGAAGAGATCACCCTCGATTCTGCCTACAAGCAGATAGAGCTGATCAAAAACCGGGATCTGGTTCACCCCATGGCAAGCATTGAGGAGATGGGCCAGCGGCTGGGAAAGGACAGACGATGTTTTGCCCTCTACCACCGCCTCCTTCCCTATGAGCCCATTATTTTTATTGAGGTTGCCCTGACAGATGGGCTTGTAAGGAATATCTCTCAAATCATGGCCGGGGCCGGAAGCCGGAAGGCAAGGGTCGACACTGCCATATTCTATTCCATCAACAACACTCAAAACGGCCTGGCCGGGCTTGGTCTTGGGAAGATCCTGATCGGGCGGGTGGTGGACTATGTCAGGCACGAAAATGAAAAGTTAAAAAACTTTGCCACGCTGAGCCCTGTCCCTGGATTCCGGAAGAGGTATCTCGAGCCTTTATTAGAGGAAAAAGACGAGGATTTTAGTCTAAGACACACGGATGTTATTTCCTTCTTCTCCAAAAAAGGTATAGGGAAGGTCATGGAGCGTGCGGGTGAGGGTGAGCGTGATCCTCTTCTCTTCAACCGGGCACTCCTCTCCATCTTATCGGACGAGTCATGGGCAGGGGAAGAGGAGTTGAAAAATGTCCTCCGCAGCCCTCTGGTAAAGATCGCCTATCACTATATTGCAAACGAGAAAAACCGCCAAGATAAGCCTTTAAACACTGTTGCCAGCTTCCACCTGGGTAATGGTGCCACTGTTTCCGAGAGAAATGTCAATTTCCTGGCCAACCCATCAGAGCGGGGGCTGAGGGAATCCTGCGGAATCATGGTCAATTATATCTATACATCCAATTGGTTGAGCCAGGCCCGAAGATCGTTGAGGTGGTTCGACAGGGTGGAAATGAGAGGCCTTTTTGGCCGCAGGACCTAAGGACTGTATGGCTCCTGCTTTTGCCTTGACAAGTTTTGGGCCTGTTCATTACAGTTACATTATAGCTAGATAGTAGCCACATTGGAGCTGTGAACCGGAACTCCATTTTCAGGATTTATGCCGCAGAACTGGATTACCCAGCCTTAGTCTACAGGAGATGAGTTCATGGATATTATACCCGAGATCGCCCAGATAGTTGGCCCGGAAAATGTTTTTGACGATCGCACCGAATGCCTCTGTTACTCAAGAGACATGTCGGTCCATTACGGTGTGCCGGATGCAGTGATTTTCGCACGCACGACCGAACAGGTCTCGGCCATAATGAAACTGGCCCATAGGGAAAAGATCCCTGTGACACCTCGAGGTACCGGAACCAGCACCACTGGCGCTGTTCTGCCCGTAAAGGGCGGATTGCTATTGGACCTCCACCTGATGAACGACATCCTGGAGATCAATAAGGAGGACTTCTATGCCCGCCTGGAGCCAGGGGTGGTATGTATGCAGTTAAATACCATGCTGGCCAAGGATAACCTCATGTTCCCCCCTAATCCTGGCAGCGAAGTGGTTGCCACTATCGGCGGCATGGTCTCCACTAATGCCAGCGGCCATAGGGCAGTCAAGTATGGTACCACCAGAGACTACATAAAGGGTCTTAAGGTCGTCCTTGCAGATGGCACGGTAGTTGAGACCGGTACCATTGCCCCCAAGACATCCCTCGGATATGACCTGACTCGCCTCTTTTGTACGGCCGAAGGCACCCTGGGGATCATCACTGAAGTGATAGTAAAGCTGGAACCAAGGCCCGAATACGGTGCCCTGGCCCTTGCCATATTTGGTGATATCAACGCGGCGGGTGACGCCGTAACCGAGGTAACCACCTCGGGCATCAAGTTGGCCGGCTGTGAGATCATGGACAAATTCAGCCTCAAGGTGGTTGAAGAGGCCCTGGGGAAGGATGTAAGCAAGATGGAGGCCCTCCTGATAATGGAAGCGGACGGGGTCAGAAATGTGGTGGTCCGTGATATGAACGATATTGAAGAGATCTGCAAAAAATACAATGTACTTGAATTCGAATGGACCGATAATCCTGACAAGAGGGAAGAGATGATGATGGCAAGGGGCCGACTGGTCCCGACCCTTTCAAGGATCAAGCCGGGAAATCGGCTGGTGGCCATTGCAGAGGACCTTGGTGTGCCCTCCACAAAGATCCCGGAGACCATCCGAAGGGCACAGGCCATCTCAGAGAAATACAACATCATGATTGCCACATTTGGGCACGTGGGAGATGGAAATGTACATACCACATTTGTCTGTGACGTCAGGAGCAGGGAAGACTGGGATCACCTAAAACCTGCGGCAGAAGAACTGGTAAAGACTGCCCTTGAAATGAAAGGGACCCTGAGTGCGGAACATGGCACCGGACTGACCCGTGCCCCCCATATTGAGCAGCAACTGGGGCCTGGCATGGAGATCATGCGAAAGATAAAGCAGGCCCTCGACCCCGACAATATATTGAACCCTGGAAAGATGGCCCTTGAACCCCCGGACGAAAAAAGAGACCTGTATGATTATTTTGTGTTTCAACCACTCCTGGATCACCCTGAAGGGGTCAATTCCTTTGGTGAAGAGGTGGACAACGAAATCCTTGCCTGTATCCACTGCGGATTCTGCCGCCTTGGGTGCCCTACTTTCAGCGTGACCCACCGGGAAGGGAGGAATGCCCGGGGAAGAACTGCCCTGGCCTATTACTATTTGACCGGGACGGTGGAACCTACAAGTGAGTTTGCAGAGGCCTTTTACACCTGCAACACCTGCCAGGCATGTACTTATTTTTGTCCTGCCCGGATAAAGGTGGACGAGATTGTGGAAGGGGTGCGGAGGAAGCTCTATGATGCCGGGCTCACCCCAGCACCGCTGCTGACCGTAAGAGACAACATCATCAAGACGGGAAATGTCTATGCAAGCGCCAGGGAGGACAGAATTGACATTTACCCATCACCCCTCAAGGAAAGGGCCCGGAAGGGGGAACTAAAATCCAAGGCCGAGACACTGCTATTCATGGGCTGCGTCCCCAGTTATCTGGATATGAAGATGGTCCCCAGCTTAATCAAGCCGCTGGATGCTGCTCAAGTGGATTACACCACCCTTGCCACTGAAGAGGGTTGCTGCGGATTTCCCATCTTCCTTATGGGCTCAAGCGAGTTTGAATCACACGCTGTAAAGGTCATTGAAAAGATCAAGGCCACGGGGGCCCGCGAGCTGGTGACCCCTTGTGCCGGGTGTTTCAAGACCTTTAAGAAGCTGTATCCCCAAATCGGTGACTTGGGGTTGGAGGTTTATCACTCTGTCCAGTACCTGGAGAAACTGATCAATGACGGCAAAATAAGGTTGGGGGGGGACCTTGGAAAAAAGGTGACCTATCATGACCCCTGTGACCTTGGAAGGGCATTTCAGATCTTTGAGGAGCCACGGAACATTCTGAAGAGCATACCCGGGCTCGAATACGTGGAGATGGCCAGGAACAGGCTTCAGGCGCGCTGCTGCGGTGGTGGCGGGGGCCTCCAGGTAAACGACCCGGAGATGGCCACAGATATAGCCACAGAAAGGATCCGGGACGCCCTCGCTGTTGGCGCGGAAATCATTGTCTCCGGGTGCGCTGCCTGCAAGGACAATCTGAGAAAAGGGGCCAAGGCCATTCCGAAGGAGGAGCGGGGCAAGATAAAGATCATGGATATCACCGAGATCGTTACCAGGGCCATGGAATAGTTGAGGGAGGAATCCATGTCTGAGAAAGAGAAAACCACGAGAAAAGAGATAGCGGCGGGTAAGACTTTGAAAAACCTTATGGCTGACTATTTCCATGAAATGGATGAGGCGGCAAAAACCGGCTCTAAAAAAATCGCCTGGTGCAGCAGTGTCGGCCCGGCAGAACTCTTGAGGGGTATGGGTTTTCTGGTCTTTTATCCGGAAAACCACGGGGCAATGCTGGGGGCCACGCGTATGGCCACAGACCTTATCCCATACGCCAATGCACTCGGTTATTCACCCGACATCTGTTCGTACCTAACATGCGATGTCGGCTCCTATCTTCAGAAAAAAACCCCCCTTACCAGGGCATACAATATCGAGTCGGTACCAAAGCCGGATGTGCTTGTATTTAATACCAACCAGTGCCGGGATGTGCAGGACTGGTTTGCCTGGTATTCAAGGGAACTCAACGTGCCTCTTATTGGTGTTCATACCCACAGGGACATTGGCGATATCGGGGAGTATCAGATCAAGGACATAGCTAATCAGATAGAGGAACTGGTACCCGAATTAGAAGCAGTGAGTGGCGAAAAATTTGATATGGATCGCTTTAAAGAGGCCGTAGGGTATTCCAGGCGCACTTCGGAGCTCTGGAGGGCCTGCCTTGAATCTGCCGCGGCCATCCCCTCTCCCTGGACTTTTTTTGACGCAACAATTCACATGGCCCCGGCCGTGGTCGCCCGTGGTACCAAGGAGGGTGTTGAGTATTATGAACTGCTCCTCCCCGAGCTCCAGGAAAGAGGCAAAAACGGTGTTGCTGCAGTGGATGGAGAAAGGCATCGGCTTTATTGGGAAGGGATGCCCATATGGGGCAAGCTCAGGCCACTCTCCGAGCAGCTCGCCGTGCTCAGGGCCTGTGTTGTGGCCTCCACCTATTGCAATAGCTGGATATATGACCAGCTTGACTCGGATGAGCCGTTTGAAAGCATGGCCGTGGCCTACACAGAGCTTTTTATTGTCAGGGATGAGCCTTATAAAGAGCAATACATAACCGATTGCTATCACAAGTTCCAATTTAACGGTATTATTTTTCACGACGCCAAGACCTGTCCCAACAACTCCAATAATCGCTATGGCATGCCGGAAAGGTTAAGCGAGACACTGGGAATACCTGTGCTCAGCATCAACGGAGATCTGTGCGATCTAAGGTGTTATTCTGAGGAACAGGCAAAGACCAACATCGAGGCCTTTATCGAGCAATTGGAAGAGGAATAGAAAAACCACAGGCGCAAGGGAAAAGGCACAGGGCACAAGGTCTATAGTGTTCTGCCTTCCGCCTTTTGCCTTGAGCCCTAAGCCTTAAATGCGAAAACGTTACATTCTGTTTTTTGAACGCCAGGGTAACTGCTTATGGGTAATGACGCTGGATCTGTTTTTGTTGGCGTGGATGTGGGGGCTTCCCGTACCAAGGTGGCCATCTTAGACCCGAAAAAGGAGCTTGTTGGGCATGCCATTAGAAAATCAGGGACCGATTTTGCTCACACGGCCGAGGCCTGCCTGGAATCGGCCCTGGAGATGGCCCAGACCTCACATCAAGACATAGAGAGATGCGTATCAACAGGGTACGGGAGAAAGAACGTCCCCTTCAGCCAGGAGACAAAGACAGAGATCGGATGCCATGCCAAGGGGTGTTTTCATTATTATCCAGTCTCCATGACCATAATCGATATAGGGGGGCAGGATAACAAAATTATCAAGATAGACGACCGGGGAAGACGCACCGGTTTCAAGATGAACAGGAAATGCGCTGCCGGTACCGGCGCCTTCCTGGAAGAGATGTCCGTGCGCCTGGATATCCCCTTGGAGGAGATGGACTCTCTGGCAAGGGCATCCGAGACGACGGTGGAACTGGGGAGCTACTGCACGGTCTTTTCGGCCACAGAGGTACTGGAAAAGATAAGGCAGGGAAAAAAGGTCCCGGATATCGTCAAGGGACTCTTCCTGTCGGTGATAAAGAGGGTGCTTGAGATGGACACCCTCACGGACAAGGTAGTCATGACAGGGGGGGTGGTGGCACATAACCCTTGTCTGGTGAAGATGGTAGAAGAAATTGCCAAACGTGAAATCTTGGTACCTGAATACCCGCAATTGACCGGTGCAGTGGGGGCCGCCCTTTTTGCCATGGAAGAGGAAGAATAA
>JAUUVE010000104.1 GCA_030589715.1 Desulfobacteraceae bacterium
CGCTTCAAAAAACAGGTGGCCACAGGCATCAATCCATTCATAATACCTGGGATAGAATACGATGCCGAGGGAATCCAGATCCCCCCACATTATTTTTCGCTCGACAACGTTTTGTCTCATGACTTACACCAAAGAAAGGGCGGGGGATTTGCACTTTACCTTATGGCAGTTAGTCAAATAGGGCCTTCACAAAGTCTTGAGCATCAAAAGGGCGGAGATCGTCGACCTTTTCTCCGATCCCGATGTATTTTATGGGTATTCCAAACTGCTGCGAAATACCCACCACTATTCCGCCCTTTGCACTACCATCCAGTTTTGTCAAAATGATACCCGTGACCCCAATGGCCTTGTTGAATATATCGACCTGTGAAATGGCATTTTGTCCAGTAGTGGCATCCAGTACAAGCCATACCTCATGAGGTGCCCCAGGGAGCTTCTTTCCGCTTACACGGTGGATTTTTTGGAGCTCATCCATAAGGTTGGTTTTGGTATGAAGCCGTCCTGCCGTATCCACAAGGACCACGTCAAATCTCCTAGAAATGGCGGCGGTGATGCCATCAAAGACCACGGCAGATGGGTCAGCCCCGGTATCCTGTCTTATGACCTCTGCCCCAACCCTATCACCCCATATAAGTAACTGCTCATTGGCTGCAGCCCTGAAGGTATCGGCGGCTACCAGCATAACCTTTTTTCCCTCTGATTTAAAAATGTGTGCAGCCTTCCCGATGGTGGTGGTCTTCCCAACTCCATTGACGCCAATAACCAGAATTACCAGGGGCTCCCCCGGTGCCGGAAGTGCGTGCTCCACAGGTGTAACTTCCAGAAAGGAATGGATATGATCCCCGAGCACGGTCTTCAATCTGTTCAGGTCTTTTAGCTCTTTCCTGGCTACCTTTTCTCTTACCGAGTCGATCAATCGCTGGGTGGTTGTGACACCTATATCAGATGTGAAGAGGATCTCCTCCAATTCATCCAACAGGTCATCGGTGATCTCCTTCTTGCCCAGGAATAGGCGGTCCAGCCTGCCCGTTAGGGTTGACCTTGTCTTTGAAAGACCTTTCCTAAGCCTTTTGAGGAAACCCTGCTCCTTCAAAGTATCCCTGTCCTTCTCTTCCTTATTCCTTTTCCCAAAAAATCTTGCCATAGGCCTTTTTAGTTATATTCACAAAGTTGATAAGATTATCCGGGTCTGACACCAAACAGGAGTCATGGCCCGCCCTGGCCTCCAGAGCCTGCGGCTCGGAGAGTGCGACTTTTCCGGAACAGACTGTTCTCAGTGGGGTATTTCTAAGATTCAGTCAGTTGAATTGCGGCTGGCCAAATCATGTCTGGGCCACGGAGTAATTGCCTCCAGCTCGTAGAGCCTGCCGCTCGGAGAGAGTGTTGACATGGTGGGCCTGGAAATGCCTCGCGAGGCGAAAATCTCCGAGGCTCTTCTCTTGTTTGACGCATCAAGACATGATTTTTCCACGACTTGGGGATTTTGGGGCGCGCTGCCTTGTTCCAATACTCCGTTAACGGATGCGGCATTTAGTGGAGTGTTCCCAGGTCATCCTGTGGCCCGTCAGAGGCATGGTCTTTTATGCTTTGGAGGTCCACTGACACGCTCTTAGATATCCCTGCCTCTTCCATTGTGATTCCATAGAGCCGATCCGTGATTTCCATGGTCCTCCTACTATGTGTTACCATGATTATCTGGGAGGATTTCTTGATTTCCTCCAAGAGTTTGTTGAACCGATCAATATTGGCCTCATCAAGGGGGGCATCCACCTCATCTAAGAGACAAAATGGGCTTGGTTTGATCATATAGATGGCAAATAGGAGGGCCATGGCCACTAATGCCTTTTCCCCCCCGGATAGGAGTCCCATGTGGCTTAGTTTCTTGCCCGGTGGTTGAACCTCCACCAGGACGCCACTTTCCAATGGCCTTGTCTCATCAGTTAACGTGAGCCCGGCGGTGCCACCGTTGAAGAGGAGGGAGAAGATTACCTTTAGTTTCTTGTCCACTTCTTGGAAGGTCTCTTTGAATTTTTCGAGAGAGGTCTTGTTGATCTTATTGATGGCGGTCCTCAACGACTCGATGGAATTGATCAGGTCTTCTTTTTGGCCCTGTATAAATTCATGGCGCTCCTTTAAGGCCTCAAGCTCTTTGATGGCCGTCAGGTTTACATCTCCGAGTCTTTGCCTTAGTCCTTTTTGATGTTCTATCCGTTCCTCCGCCTCTGTCTGAGAGAAGTCTTCGTCTAAGTATTGCTCGTAAATACCAGGGAGATTCATATCGAATTTTTCCTTGACCAGTTCGTCCAGGCTGTTCATCTTAAATTGGATTTCGGACTGCTCCATTTTGGCCCTGTTGATCGTATCCTTTAGGGCCTCCACTTCTCCCCTAAGCTGCCCCGCGGTGCCTTCCTGTTCTCTGATTCTGTCCTGGAATACCTGCCGCTCCAGTTCAGCCTGGTTGACCTCCTTTTCTGAGTCCTTCAATTCCTCAAAGACCTCCTTTAGCTCTTCTTTAAAGACCTCCTTTCTCTTCTGGAACTCATTGCGTCTTTGATGCCCTGATGAGATTTCCTCTTCGATATTTTGGAGTCGCCTTGAGGATTCATCGGTAAATTCATCTAGCCTTTCCAACTGGCGGGCCAGGCCACGCATTTCTTCTTCGAGAATCCGGCAATCCGCCTTAAGCCTCGTGAGTTCTTCTCGAAATTGATCAAACTCATTATCAGCCTCTTTAAGCTCCTCTTCCTTTTCCTGGAAATATTCCTCCTTCAGCCTTCGCTTTTCCTGGTGGTGGTGAAGTTCGTCTTTAACCCTTGAGAGTTCTTTCTTGTGCCTTATCTCCTCTGTGCCACTCTTTTCCAGATCTTTTGACAGCCTGGTTTGGAACTTCTCCAATTGATCCAATTCCTGGCCAAAGCGAAAGAGGATCTTGTCAAACTCGTTTATATCATCCCGGCAGCTCCACTTATTCTCGGTTAGTTCCTCCAATGTTCTTTTCTTTTCTTGGATCTCTATGAGTACATCTTCAAGCTTAAGTTTCAAATCCTCGGCACTTTTTCTATGCTTTTGGGTCTTTTCTCTCAGTTCAACAATTTCTCTCTTCCGAAAAAGAAGCCCACGGGAGCTCTGGGTAAACTTTCCGCCACTGATTACACCTCTCTGGTCAACCATGTCTCCGTCAGAAGTCACAAAACACGTGTCTTTTCCATTACTCTTCCAGGCCGATACTGCCTGATCCAGATCCTTTACCAAGACCGTATTTTCTAAGAGGGCACCAATAAGGGGCCTGTATTTTTCCGGTACGGAGACAAAGTCTATCAAGAGCGGAAGTTCTTGGTCATTTACCTTCTCTTTTTCGCCTCCGTTCAGGTCTTTAACAGGAACAAAGCTGCTTCTTCCTTTTGCCCTTTTTTTCAAATAATCGATGGCCTGTTTGCCATCTTCCTGCGATTCTACAATGACATACTGGAGCTTGTCTGCCAATACCGCTTCAACCGCCTGCTCGTACTTGGTGTCTACCTGGATGATGTCTGCCACAAGACCTAAGATACGGCCCTGTTGGTGGGCCGGGAGATCTTTGGCCTTCATTATGGTCCTGACCCCCATTTTGTACCCTTCGAAATTCTCTGTCATGGCCTGGAGGCTGGCCAATCGAGACTGACACATGTTATACTCTGCTTCCACTGATTTGAGCTCAGCTTCAACACCATCTCTCTTCTCTTCCAGCCCTTCAAAGTGCATGGTTTGCTCTTCAATGGACGCTTCAATTTCCTGCAGCTTCTCTGAAGCGGCCTCCCTGGCAAGGCCTCTTCTTTCGGAGGCCTTCAAGACGTTTTCAAGCTTGCTATTAACCTCCTCGATCTCCCTTTCCAGACGGGTGCGGCTGTCGGTGATTTGATTGAGCATCTTATTTAGGTAACCTGACTCATGGCTCAACCCCATTTTCCTATCCGTATTGGCGTTCAGTTCAGCCCTTGCTTCTTCATGGGCCTCCTTTATCTCCTTTAGCAATCCTCGCCTGGTGCTTAGCCTTTTCTCCTTAATGGGAATCTCCCCTTGGAGCTCGATAGTGCTCTGTTTCATTTCCTCTAGCTCTTTGGCGAGATCTTTTTTTTCCCTGTCAAGATTGGTGATTCTATCCCTTATCTCCTCTTTTTCATCTCTGAGCCGCCGCTCCAATTTCTCCAGGCCATTCAGCTCCCCATTTAGGGTCTCAATCCCTGCCTCCTTTTTGTGAACCTTGTCCCTCAGCCGGAGGTGCCTTTCCCGAGTCGTGGATAGATCCGAATCCTTTTCTTCCAGCTCCAGATACATGGTCTCTGTCCTGGCATTGAGTTGTGAGAGCTCCGTAGACTTGGTAAGTTCCTGGTTCGCCAGGTCTTCAGTGGATCTTGACTTGCTCCCCGACTCCTCTCTGAGCTGACCATAGGTGTTGGCATACAGGATGAGCTCCAGTTCTTGAATTTCTTCACAGACTCTCTTGTAGCGTCTGGCCTTGGAGGCCTGTCTCTTGAGGGATCTCATCTGCCCCCCAATTTCTCCGAGGATGTCTTCCACACGTTGAAGGTTGGCCTCAGTAAGCTCTATCTTTCTTTGGGCGGCCCCCACCTTTTTCCTGTATTTTGTGACCCCAGCCGCCTCTTCAAGCATGACCCTGGTATCTTCCGGTTTTTGCTCCAGGATAATCCCTATTTGACCCTGACTGATTATGGAATATGCCTTATTGCCTAAGCCGGTATCCATAAAGATTTCTTGAATATCCTTGAGTCTGCAAGGGATATTGTTGATCCGGTATTCGCTTTCCCCCGACCGATACAGGCGCCTGGTAATCGATAACTCGCTATCCTGCGCAAAGGCGGGGGGGAACAGGCCATCACCGTTTTCAAAGGTGAGGGAAACCTCAGCCATTCCCATAGGCTTATAATTCCCAGCCCCGTTGAATATCACATCCTCCATCCGCCGACCCCTGAGCTCCTTGGGGCTCTGCTCACCCATGCACCACCTGACCGCATCGACAATATTGCTCTTGCCGCAGCCATTAGGTCCCACCACCCCGCTGATCCCAACGGGGAAGGCAATATCCTGCCTGTCCATAAAAGACTTAAAGCCCAGGATAGAAACCTTCTTGATCTTCATAGTATTCTCCTTCGCTCTCATCCTTCAGGGAAAAATACCTAAAGACAGGAGCAAGAACCCATTGCCTTAAGCGGGGGCTTGGCAGTAAATAATCCCCTGATTTTGTTGAACTTTTCCCTTATCGAACGCCTCTGATCCATGATTTGTGGATTGTTGAGACTTCTTTTACCAGATTGTTGGAGCCTTGTAAAGCAAAAATACAATATAGTGTATAAGAAAAGACAGGAGATACCAATATATGGTGAACTTTCCCCATAAACCTTAATGAGATTGACAATATGAGAATTAAGCCCCATCATCAAATCTTGCATATCCGTTCACAGGTTATTCCGATGTGCTCTGATGTTTGTCAACATCCATATGATAACAGGGAGTATTGGAGTGGTGGAGTACTGGAGTATTGGCCTTTTTCTGAAATGGCAAGGTTTACACCAAGCGGGGTAGTTGGGCTGCTCCAGTCGCTAGCTTTTTCAAGACCTTAAAGCGATGCTACCTCTCTGGCTTCAAGCTGGCATTGAAATATATTCAGCCCTTGTCACTCAGTTTCTGTCTTTTCTGTCAACCCATAACTCCCTCCGAGCCGTAGGATCTCCGAGCCGGAGGCCACCACTCCAGTACTCCAATACTCCGTTAATGGTTACAGTTTGGCTTTAACGGCCAGCGTGGGCCTCTGAGTGGGGAAAGGGGTATTAGAGGAAAGGGATAGGAGAGAAGAAATGGAGCTGATAAGGGCGATGGAGGAGAGAAGGAGTACACGGGCCTTTCTGGATAGACCCGTTGAAAGGGAAAAGCTTAAAAGGCTTCTCCAGCTTGCCACACAGGCCCCATCGGCCATTAACTTACAGCCATGGGAGATTACAGTGGTTTCCGGCGAGGAGAGGGAGCGGTTGAGTAGGCTCCTGGTAAAGAGGATGAGGGAGAGGAACATCTCATGCGCCCCTGGCGCCAAAGATCCCCTCCCGGAGGTTTTTCTTGAGCGGCAAAGGGGCCTCCTGGATGTCCTGCTTCCCAACCTTCCCGCGCAGAGCTCCTTTGAGGACTTTATCAATGAGGGAAGCTGCAATTTCTACGGGGCCCCGAGCGCGATCATCATCGCCATTGATGAGGTCTTCTCCAGCGTCCGATTGACCGATATTGGAATCCTGCTTGGTTACCTCGTACTTGCCGCCCATGCCATGGGGCTGGGGACCTGCCCGATCGGTCTTATCACGGCGTTTGAGGATGATATAAGGGAGGTGTTGAGCATTCCGGACCAAAAGCATGTGGTCATAGGAGTGGGGGTGGGTTATCCGGATCCTGATGCCCCCATTAACAGGTCAAGATCAGAAAGGGTGCCATTAGGCAAAGTGGTAAAATGGAGGGGTTAGGAAAGTCTCCATCCCGGTTGGGAGTGGCCTTTTCCTCCGGGTTTTTTGGGTTCTTTGCCCACGCCGGATTTCTGGCAGCGCTCCGGGAGCTTGAGATTGTTCCCTTGGCCTATTCGGGTGCCAGTTCCGGGGCCATAGTGGCTGCAATGGCCGCATCCGGAATGAACGATCACTCCATAAGGAAGATGCTATTTGGTGTGAGGAAGGAGGATTTTTGGGACCCCGACCCGCTGCCGTTCATCTTCCGAAAGGCCCTGGGGCTATTTAGGGGTTATACAGGTTATCTGAGAGGAGCTGGTTATGGTCACCTCCTGAGGCGCCTGCCCGTAAGGCATATGAAAGAATGCGAGATCCCCTTAGCTATAGCAGCGACCGATCTTACTCAAAAAAAGGAAAAGATCTTTACCCGCGGAGATCTTATTAAGGCCATACAGGCATCCG
>JAUUVE010000140.1 GCA_030589715.1 Desulfobacteraceae bacterium
CTGAGGTGCGAAATGCCTTTAACCAAGAGATGATCGACGAACTCCGAGAGGCCCTGAGGCTTATAGATAAGGATAAAGAGATCCGAGTGCTCATTATCACGGGCGCCGGCAAGGCCTTTCAGGCCGGCGCTGATATTGCCGAGCTCAGTCTCATGGACCCGATGAGCATACTGCGCTGGAACGAGGGAATTGTCCGAATCAATGCCGCGCTCGAAAGACTCCGCCAGCCGGTTATTGCCGCCATTAATGGCGCTGCAATGGGAGGAGGGTTGGAACTTATAATATCCTGTACCCTGCGCGTAATTGAAGAATCCGCAAAAATGGCACTCCCCGAAGTAAAGCTGGGCATTATCCCAGGAACGGGCGGGACACAACGTCTGCCCCGGTTGATCGGAAAGGGCCTGGCAGCAGAACTGCTTCTAACTGGTGATGTAATTTCTGCTGAGGATGCTTACAGAGTGGGACTGGTAAACAGGGTTGTCCCGGATGGCGAGGCCGTCAAGGCTGCCGGGAAATTGGCCCAAAAAATCATGGCTAATGCCCCTATCGCTGTTGAAATGGCAAAAGATGCCCTTGAGATTGGCAAGGACCTGCCTTTGGAGCATGCAGTTCAGTATTCTCAAAAAAATTGTGCCATCTGTTTTAGCACCAAAGACATGAAAGAGGGCATGAACGCGTTCCTGGAAAAGCGAAAACCCAATTTCGCTGGGAAATAGAGTAGAGTAGGGAGTTAAGGATGCCGGTTGAGGTTGTTATGCCAAAACTCGGTCTGACCATGACCGAGGGCATGATCATTGAGTGGAAAAAAGGGGAAGGCGATCAGGTTAAAAAGGGTGAAATTCTTTTTCTGCTGGAGACGGAAAAAGTCACCTATGAAGTGGAGTCACCCGAGGAGGGCACGCTTGGCAGGATTTATGTGCAAGTAAATGAAACGGTCCCTGTGGGGGCACTGGTGGCCCATCTCCTAAAACCGGGAGAAGATATCTCGGAGTTGAAAGCGATGGTCCTGCCCTTGGAAAGGCCTCGACGCCTCGAGGATCATTTTGAAGCCGGACCTCCCTCTGTCCTGGACGTTACCCCTATCGAAGGGGAAGAAGTCAGAAGAGATGGCAGGGTAAAGGCCTCGCCCTTGGCCAAGAAGAGTGCAAGACAATACAATATTGATCTTCGGGCAGTAGCCGGGACAGGCCCTGAGAGGATGATTATCAGAGAAGACGTGGAACGGGCCTATTCCCAGGGCCAGGCAAAAGCTGCTCCTGTTTCAGGAAGAGCCGAGGAGATCCCAAGTGGTAAGCTGGTAGCGTTTACGGGAATGAGACGGGCCATCGCCAAGAAGATGCTGGCCAGTAAGGTGGAGACTGCCCAGACCTATATGACCAACACAGTGGACGCCGGCAAGATCCTTGAGTGGCGGAGCGAGCTTCTTCCGAGTGTTCAGGAGAGGTTTGGGGTACGGCTGACCATCACTGACATTATGATGAAAATAACGGGGGCAGCAATTTGTGAACACCCCATAATGAATACAAGGTGGACCGATGAGGGCATCCTGTATCTCAAAGATGTTCACATGGGAATGGCCATGGCCCTGGATGAGGGCCTTATTGTTCCGGTTATTCGAGAGATCAACAAAAAGGGCCTTGGTCAGATTGCAAAGGACCGTGTCGAACTGATCAGGAAAGGCAAAGAAAATGAATTTCTCCCCGATGATATCACCGGAAGCACCTTTACTCTGTCTGCCATGGGGATGTTTGGGTTGGAACAGTTCACCGCCAATATCAACCTCCCGGAAAATGCGATTCTAGCAGTAGGAGCAATTATTGAAAAACCGGAAGCCATTGATGGCGAAGTAGTGATCAGGCCGATGATGAATGTGACCCTGTCATATGATCACCGCTCCATTGACGGCGCAGAAGCCGGCAAATTCATGCGCACCCTCAAGTCGTTCATCGAGAACCCCAATCCAGACCTGAAAGACCTGGGGATTGGGGATGTAAGGGGCAAGATAAGGATTACTGTGATAGGTGGCGGAGTCGGGGGTTATCCGGCGGCCATCAAGGCCGCCCGATTGGGCGCCGAGGTGACTCTGATTGAAAAGGACCTGTTGGGAGGTGTCTGTTTGAACCGGGGGTGCGTCCCAACAAAGGCATTGCTTCAATCATGTGAGGTGATCAACACCATTAAGAAGTCCAAGGTGTTTGGCATAAGGTGTGGAGATTACAGGGTTGATTTCCCCGCAATTATGAAGCGTAAGAATTCGGTCGTCGAGCAACTTAGGAACGGCGTTGAAAAGCTGCTGGCTGCAAAGAAAATAAACATCGTGAGGGGAACTGCCCAACTCCTCGATGCATCAACCGTCCAAATTATGGAGACCGGAGATAAGATAACATCCGATAAGATTATTATCGCCACCGGGTCGGGGACTGCAAGGCTCGACATCGAAGGAGCCGATGGGCCACATGTATGGGATAGCGACAAATTCCTCGAAATGAAAAGCCTCCCCAAAAGCGTGGCCATAATCGGCGGAGGCGTGGTTGGTGTTGAATTCGCACAGATCTTGAGACGTCTGGGAACAAACGTCACCATTTTCGAGCTAATGGGAACCCTGACCCCTGGCACGGACAAGGAGGTTGCCTTAGCACTTGAACAGAGCCTTGTAGAAGAAGGGGTCAAGGTCTTCACCAATGCAATAGTAAAGAAGATCAAGCCCAACAAATCAAAGAGTACTATCTCCTTTACGTTACAAGATAAAACCAAGAGATGTGTTGCGGAAAAGGTCATTTTGTCGGTTGGCAGGAAGCCTGATCTTAGCTGCCTGAATGTGAAAAACATTGGTCTGGCACATAAAAACGGCACTCTATTGGTAAATGAGTGCATGGAGACCAATATACCAGGCATTTATGCTGTCGGTGATGTCGTGGGGGGCATTATGCTGGCCCATGTTGCCATCGCCGAAGGGGAGTGTGCGGCAAAGAACGCTATGGGGCAGTCAAATAAAATGAGTTACAAGGCGATACCTTCGTGTATCTATACATCTCCTGAGGTGGCATCAGTTGGGCTGAGCGAAGAGGAGGCAAGAAAAAGATTTGATATTCAGGTAGGCCGTTTTTCTTTTCATGGCTGTGCAAAGGCGTCGATTCTTAACCAGACCTACGGGATGGTGAAGATAATCGCCAAAAGGGGATCGGGTGAGGTATTAGGGGTCCACATTATCGGCCCCCATGCGACCGACATGATTGCAGAGGCCGTGGTGGCAATGTCCAGGGGAATGACCGTGGATGAGCTGGCTGATGCCGTGCATCCCCATCCCACATTGTCAGAGGCGATAATGGAATCGGCGTTGTCCCTCTGTGGTGGGGCGATCCATATGCCGTAGTCGGTAAGCGCATGGCGCATGGTGCATAGCGCATGGGGCCTAGCGCATAGCGTGTCCCTGGTTTCGCTCTGCGCTTTGCTCTATGCTCTATGCGCTAAACGGTGTCGGGTGGAGCCTGAAAATTTGCCGTTTACTTATCTGGTGGGAGGAGGTTCAGGTATGGATTTTGGATATACAGAAGAAGAGGAAAAATTTAGGGAAAAGCTCGGTGAGTTCTTGGATAAGGAATTGACCGAGGAGATTGCCCGTCAGAACTGGGAAGATCTGGGGGTTGGACCCGAGGCACGGGAATTTAGCTTGAAGCTTGCGGTCAATGGATTTTTGGGACTGAGTTGGCCAAAGGAATATGGTGGTAAGGGTTTTCCACCAACATACGATTTTATCCTCCTGGACGAGCTTGGAAAAAGGTGGGGGGCTCATGTGCCGCTTGACATCGGGTACACCATGGTGGGTCCAACCATATTGAGGCGTGGGAGCGAGGAACTGAAAAGGGGGTTCTTGCCCAAGATTATCGACGGAGAGATAGAATTTTGTCTGGGCTATACCGAACCTAACGCCGGATCCGACCTGGCTTCCATGCAGATGCGGGCCGTTGAGGACGGGGAGTGCTTTATCATAAACGGTCAAAAGACATTCAATACCGAATGTCATTATTCGGAATATCACTGGCTGGCAGTAAGGACAGACCCCAGCCCGAATATCCCAAAACACAAGGGAATCAGCCTGTTCATCGTAGACATGGACAGCCCCGGCATTACAGTCAGGCCCCTATGGACCATGTCCGGCGAAAGAACCAATGAGGTCTATTATGACGATGTAAAGGTCCCCAAGAAGAGGATGATCGGAGAAAAGAACAAGGGTTTCTACTATATGATGGAGGCCTTAGGATCCGAGCGCAATCAGGTCTTTGTGCCGGGGAGATTGATTCCGATCCTTGAGGAGCTTATTCAGTACGTCAAGGAGACGGAATATAATGGCAGACCTCTGTCCGACGACCCTTTGATCCGTCACAAGCTAGCTCAAGCGGCCATTGAGCTCGAGGTGGCAGGCCTACTGGCGGATCACTCGAGATGGCTTGAAAGCAACGAGCTTCCAATGTCTTATGAGCCGGAAATTACAAAAGTCTTTACCTCAGAGCTAGAACAGCGGCTGATCGATATTGGAATGCAAATTCTGGGGCCTTATGGCCAATTGACGGAAGACTCCAAGTGGGTGCCCCTGAGAGGAAGAATTTCCTGGTATTTCCTCCATTCTTTTATGACAACTATCGGCGCAGGTACGAGCGAGGTGGGCAGGAGCGTAATCGCCCAGCGGGGTCTAGGCCTGCCAAGGGCTTATTAGATCTGAATTTATGGTGGGAGGAGTGTGTGATGGATTTTAATCTTACTGAGGAACAAAAGATCCTGCAAAAGACCGCTCGTGATTTTCTCGAGTCTGAATGCCCAAGCTCTTTTGTCCGTGAGATGGAAGCGGACGAGAAGGGCTACACATCAGAGTTGTGGAGCAAAATGGCAGAATTGGGCTGGATGGCCCTGATCATTCCAGAGGAATACGAAGGCGTGGGCGGAAATCTGATGGATCTAATCATTATGCTGGAAGAAATGGGCCGGGCATGTCTGCCGGGCCCTTTTTTTCCAACAGCAGTTTGTTGTTTGGGTATTACGGGGGTGGGAAATAAGAGTCAGATGAAGGAATTTCTACCCAGGATAGGGACGGGGGAATTGGTTTTGACACTTGCCCTTACTGAGCCCCGAAATACGCGATATGATCCTTTTCTGATCACAACTAAGGCCGAGGCCAATGAGGAAAACTACGTCATCAACGGCACAAAGCGCTTTGTGCCCGATGCCCATGTGGCCGACTATCTCATATGTGTTGCCAGGACCTCCGGCGAACCGGGGTCGAAGGAGGGGATAACCCTTTTTCTTGTGGATTCAAAGAGTCCCGGAATCCATCTTACCTCCATAAAGACATTTGCCGGAGACAAACAATTCGAGGTCACCTTTGACGAGGTGAAGGTCCCAAAGGAGAATATTCTTGGGCAACTGAACCAGGGGGGGATTCATCTGGAGCGCATTTTACAAAAGGCTGCCATTTGCAAGTGTGCCGAGATGGGTGGGGGCGCACAGAAGGTGTTGGATATGGCTACCGATTATGCAAAAGAAAGAGAACAATTTGGAAGACCAATAGGGAGTTTTCAGGCCGTTCAACATCATTGCTCAAATATGCTAATGGACATCGAGGGAGGCAGATTTATTACATACAAGGCGGCCTGGATGCTTAGCGAGAATATTCCATGTGCCAAACAAGTGGCAACTGCCAAGGCCTGGGTTTCAGAGGCCTATAAGAGGGTCGTTGGACTAGGCCATCAGGTTCTGGGCGCCACAGGTTACATGATTGAACATGATATGCCACTTTACTCCAGAAGGGCAAAGTTGGCAGAGATTGCCTTTGGTGATGCCAATTTTCATCGGGAAGCGGTTGCCCTGGAATTGGGTCTATAGCCGTGTATTTGGTAATTCAGTAATCCCAGGTGAAAGACCGCAACATTTCAATAGGCTCGAGGGATAAACCCAGTTTATTGAGAACTTACCTTCATTTAAACCAACATGGCGGAATAACGCCCAACGTGTGATTTGGGGTGAAGTTTCAGTGGTAATTTTGTATGTTCTCAGTAATCTCGTGCACCGTGAGGTTCAGCCGTTTCTTTCAGGCGCTCTCTAAACCAGTAGTCGTAGGGTGGCTGATATTTGGGGTTTTGCCGAAACCATGGAGAAGCCAATAGGATTCATCAGGAGAAAACC
>JAUUVE010000322.1 GCA_030589715.1 Desulfobacteraceae bacterium
CCCCAGTTCCCTCAGCTGTTCCAGTCCAATGGTCAGATGCTCCACTGCAATAGGGTATTCTTCGCGCACATAGATGTACCCATATTCCGCCCCCATTGCATATGCGCCTATGAGCATGCCCTCGATGACCGCGTGGGGGTCCCCTTCCAGGATGGCCCGCTCCATGAAGGCCCCGGGGTCCCCCTCATCCGCATTGCATATGATGTATTTTGGGCGGCCTTCCGCCTGACGGGCAAACTCCCATTTGAGCCCGGTCAAAAAACCGGCCCCACCCCGGCCTCGCAATCTGGCGGCCTTAACCTCCCCAACCACATCCTCCGGTGCCATCTTGGACAGGGCCTTTACAATGGCCTGATATCCCCCAGCAGCGATATAGTGCTCTATGTTGGTGGGATCTATGCGGCCGCAGTTGGCAAGGACCCTTTTCAACTGTTTCTTGTAAAAGGGGATCTGATCATGGTGAAAAATGGGTTTACCCGTCTGAAGGTCCTTGTATGCAAACCGATCGATCAAGCTGTTTTGTTTTAGGGACAGGGCGACAATCTCCGCTGCATCCTCTGGATTGACCTCCTGGTACTGAACGCCCAGAGGCTCAATGGCCAGGACCGGCGCCTTAGCACAAAATCCGTGGCAACCTGTGGAACGTATATCAACCTCACCGGCAAGGCCCTGCTTCTTCACCTCTTCTCCAAGCGCAGCCAGGACCTCTGCCGCACCATATGCGCGACAGCCGGTCATACACACATGGGCACGGGTCTTTTTCTCGTTTTCCTGAGCGAGAATCTTGTTGCGATACCACTCCAGTTTTCCGATGGATGTGAGCCGTTCCATACCTGTTAGTCTTTCCCCTTTTCCTTACCGTGTTGGTCCAGTATGGAATTGATCTTCGACGGAGAAAGCTTGCCGAAATAGCTTCTGTTGACCATCATGGCGGGCGCCAGAAAACACGCCCCGAGACAGGCTACCGTCTCAAGGGTAAATTGATAATCGGGCGTGGTTTCTCCTTCGGCCACTCCCAGTTCTCTTTTCATCAACCTCAATATACTCTGGCCTCCCTTGACGTGACAGGCCGTGCCGCGACAAACCCTGACCACGTGTTTCCCCTTTGGTTCTAACGTAAATCCTGCGTAAAAGGTAATAACGCCCTGGACCTGTGTGGGAAATATGTTAAGGGTCTCTGCGATCGGTTCAATGGATTCGGGAGGGATGTAACCGAATGTCTCCTGAATCTCCTGGAGCAGTGGGATAAGCGCCCACTTTTCGAGCTTGTGCTTATCTGTGATGTAGACAAGCCTGCCCATGTCGACTTGTTTTGGTTTCATTCCCATACCCCAAACCGATTTCTGATCTCAGATTTCATGCTATCCTCGATATTGCAATTGTTACATCTTTTCGATCTTGACCCGACACGTCTTCCATCCGGGGAAACCGGCCTCTCCCAGTGGACTTAACTCCAGCAGGCTTGCCGCGTCATTACCATTGAAAGTCATAGGGACAAATATATGTCCCTGCCTCAGGCTCCTTTCCAGCCTGATTTCCCTGACTACGGCCCCGTTCACAGATTCAATACGAACCGCTTCTCCATCTTGCAGGTTCAATCTTTCCGCATCCTTCGGGGATATCTCCACCTCCCCTTTTAAACCGAGGGCCTCTATACGTTCCGAACGGGTAGTACGGGTCCCGCTTCCCAAATGGTAGCGCAGGGATCCCAAGATGGCTATGAGAGGATACCCGTCATCAAATACCTCGTACGCTGTTGGGGCAACGGCCGAGAAGGAGATGGCCTGCCCTTGACCGTCAGGTCGGAAAAGCCTTTTATGGCCTGTTTCCTTGATCCAGCCCACGGCCGAGTTCCCATTAAGCCCTGCATACATGGGAACAAGCTGAGCGATTTCAGCCCTTATCATGTCAAGAGACCGGTACCTTACCGGGTAACCGATCTTCATGCTCAGGAGATCGAGGATCTCCCAGTCTGGTCTGGCATCTCCCGGGGGAGAGACTACGGGTTCGAAAGACTGTATCCTGCCCTCCATATTCGTGAAAGAACCGCCCTTCTCGCTAAAGGCCGCGGCCGGCAATACCGCATCCGCGAGTTCAGATGTCTCGTTTTCGAGGATATCTTGAACTACCAGAAAGTCTAACCTTTCCAGGGCCTTCCGGGTCCTTTCAGGATCAGGCAAACTGCGAACCGGGTTTTCTCCCATAAGGTAGAGCGCCTTTAGATTGCCCCTTTCAGCCTCCTCAATCATCCTAACCACATTGAGTCCCCCATCGGGGGATAGCGTTGCTTTCCAGGTCCGCTCCCACTGATGCCGTGCCGTGTCATCTTTAATCAACTGACGGCCGGGGAGTCCATGGGGGACAGCTCCCATATCCCATGCCCCCACTTCGTTGTTCTCCCTGGCAAGCAGATAAAGCCCCCCCGTAACAGCTCCCAGACTTCCCGTCATGAGCGAGAGGTTTAAGATGGCATCGATGCACTTTGCTGCGCCTTTCTGTTGAGTGATCCCGTGTCCCACCACAAAGGCGATCCTCTTACCTTTCAACAGATCCGAGGCACGCTCTAAGGCCTCTATATCTGTTCCCGATGCCACGCAAAGCCTTTCAATATTAAAAGCAGAAAGCCCCTCGTTGTAAGTGGAAAAGCCTTCTGTGAACCGATCTATGAAGTTAGTATCATGCGCGAATTTCTTCCAGAGCAAGGCGGCAAGACAGTTGATTAAATCGACATCCCTGCCGGGCAATGTGGGCAACCATAGAGATGAAAATGACACCAAATCCGTTTTCCGGGGGTCGACCACTATCAAGGGAGTGCCTCTTCTTGCGCTCCTCTTGAGATAATAACTCAGCACAGGAGTCGAATGGCTTGGGTCCGCACCCAGGACAACAATAGAGTCTGCCTTCTCAAGAGATGTGAGGGGGCTAATGCGATACCCGCCCCCGATCCTTTGATCAATCAGAATCAGGGCCGACCGCCCGGCCCTGTATCCACCATTATCCACGTTATTTGTGCCCAAAAGGACCCTTGCGATCTTCTGGAATAGATAGTTCTCCTCGTTTGTGCATTTTGAAGATCCGAACAGCGCTAGGCTCTGTGGCCCATACTCTTTCTTGATTTCGAGAAGTCGGCAGGCAATGCCCTCCAAGGCCTCGTCCCATGATACAGCTACCATATCATCGCCTTTTCGAATCATGGGTTGAGTCAGCCTCCCCCCGCTATTAAGAAAGTCGTGGGCAAAGTGCCCGCGAACACAGAGGGTCGCCCCGTTAACCGACCCTTGCAGGTGTGAAGGGCCGGTCTCTATGACCCTATCCTCGGCCACGCCCATGACGACTGAACAGCCCACACCGCAAAATCCGCAGATGGTAGAAGCCTCCCTCAGGGGAGTCCCCACCCACCGGGTATTTGTCGGTGCCAGGGCTCCGGTAGGGCACATGGAGACACAGGTGCCGCAGAACGTACAGTTGGATTGTTCCAGGGTCAGGTCGTAGACCGTGGAAGGGCGTGATTTGAAGCCTCGAAGGTTATAGTCAATCGC
>JAUUVE010000160.1 GCA_030589715.1 Desulfobacteraceae bacterium
AACTGCCGGGATCAGATCATGAAATCCTTAAACAAGGAGTATGACCTGGATATAGAGGTCAAGTACCTGTGGGAGCTTGTGGCCGATTCCCTTGTGGTTGAACCCTGGAGCGAAGAAGAGATCAAAGAGGCCCATGAACTGCGGGATGCACAATATGAGAGGGATGGTGTCGACCTGGATGAGGAGTGGGGATAGGAAGTCTGATGGTGACAGTGGTCCCTTTCCCCAGTTTACTTCTGACATCAATGGTTCCGTTATGTCGGTCAATGATGCCCTGAACCGTTGAAAGCCCAAGCCCGATACCTTTTCCCTCCCCCTTGGTAGTGAAAAAACGGTCGAAGATATACGGGATGTCTTCCTTGGCAATGCCGCACCCGGTATCTTTGACCTTTATTTCGACAACCCCTTCCCCTGCCTCAAAGGAACTGCCTATGGTAAGGATACCGCCCTCGGGCATTGCATCTATTGCATTGAAGATGAGATTTATGATGCATTGCTGGATTTGATTGAAATCACCCCATATAGGTGGAACCGCAGAAGCCGGGTCGGTCTTTATCTGAATGTTCTGCAGTGTGAGTTTGTGCTGACTCAGCATAACACATCTCTGCACCAGATCACCGATATCAATTTGGGCAAACCCCATTTCAGACTTCCGAGAGAAGGCGAGCAGGTTGGAAACGATTTTGGAGCAACGGCTGGTCTCACTCTCTACAAGAACTAAGTACTGTTGGAATTTCTCGATTCTTTCTGGTTCCAGGGTGTCACGTTTAATGATCTTTATCATGAGCCGAATATAATTGAGGATACCCGCGAGCGGGTTGTTTATCTCATGGACCACGCTGGCAGCCAGCCTGCCTAGAGAAATCATTTTGTCCTGATGGAGGAGTTGGGTCTGATCGGCAAACTGCTGTTCAAGTCTCCTGATCTCTCTCAGATCCCTGAAGAATCCCACTATTCCGATCTCTTCGTCTTCCTCAAAAAGGACTCTCGCGGAAAGCTGGACCGGAAGCTTCTTGTGAGCCTTGGAAATGAGGTTGGTTTCAAAGAGAAAGAGCTGATTTTTCCCTCCACATGCTTCAGAATATAATCCCTCCCTGAATTTATCGGCTGCCCCTATCGAAAAGAACCGGTCAAATGACATCTTTCCAATCACTTCATCTCTAGAATAGCCCAGCATATCTTGTAAGGCCTTGTTGAAAATAATGACTCTGCCATCTCTTTCACAGGCCATGATACCGTCAATAGAACTCTCGATCAGGTTATTCTGGAAATCAAAGGTCCTTGCCAGCTCATCTGCCGTATCCATCCACCTTTCTTCTAGGAGCTCGGCATAATCCTCGAGCTCTTTGCGGTTTGTGTACCTCCCCTTGGCACGCTCCAGGGCCACAAATAGGGCCTCGTCATTAATAGGTTTGGTGATGAAGTCAGAGGCATCGAGCTGTAAGGCGCGGACGGCAAGTTCCATTTCACCAAAGGCCGTCACCACTATTACCTCTTTATTGCGATCCCCTTCCTTGATCCTCTTAAGCACCTCAATACCGTCCATTCCGGGCATGCGAATATCGGTGATAATGATCTGGGGAGATTTCTCGACACTCAATCTTAGCCCGCTCTCCCCGTCAGCGGCAGTCAGTACGTCATAGCCGGCATCCGAAAGGGTGATAGACATCACCTTGCGGATCCCCTCTTCATCATCAATGATCAGTACTTTCCAATGATCCGTACTCATTTTTATCAGTCCTCATATAAGTGTTTGTTTGAGATCTTGTAAATCGGATTTGGACATGGTGCAGATAGTAATCTGAAATGGTCGCGTGCATTTGCTAGAAGACCCACGGAATTTGGGACTTTCCCAACTCCAGTAAGATTTCTCTTCTTCGGATGGCTGGAGAGTAACAGGAATGGAACCAAGCTTCTGAGTTATCAACAGATTAGGACACACGGCGAGGGATTGCAAGCATCACCTTCTCTGGATTCGAGAATATCACCACTCCCTTTCTGTCCTTTTCTCGCGCAAATCTGCAAAGGCAATGGAGTTTTTCAGGTTTTTCATGTTGACCCCGATGTTGAAATCAATGGCCGTTTTTTGAAAAGTTCCAGGACCTTCTGCAACATCGGGGTTGACATGTCAGGTGGCTTATAAATAATGAGGTATTAGGAAAGGTAAAATCAGGTTAGCATTCGCTTGGATGGGAAGTGTCATGTCCGGAAAACCTTCTCGATCTCAGAATATCCTCCACAGCCTCAGCTTCCGGCTGATCTTTTGTGTCGGATTGATCCTACTGCTGGTTATATCCGCCTGGGCCTATTACAATATCAAACAGTACAAAAAAAGAGAGGTCGAAAATATCGTTGCGGGGGCCGATAGGTTGGGAAATACCATAAGACTGGGTACCCACTACGCCATGAAGATAAATTCCAGAGACGATATAAACCAGATCATAAAGAATATCGGGCGACAAAAGGACATAGAGAATATTCGGATCTACAATAAAGAGGGACAGATCAAATTTTCCAATAGGGCCAATGAGGTCGATCAGGTAACAAACATAAAGGCAGAGGCATGCGATATCTGCCACCGGACAGAACCTCCCCTGGAATCTGTGGGCCTGGCGGGAAGGACGCGCATCCTTGAGTCCCCTGGTGGAGACCGACTCCTCGGGATCATAAGTCCCATCTACAACGACCCGGGTTGCTCCACCGATTCATGCCACGTTCATCCTGAGGGAAAAAAGGTCTTGGGCGGGCTTGATGTGGTGGTCTCCCTGAAGGATACCGATAAAGCAATAGTCTCTTATGAAAGGGGAATTATTGCCTTTGCCCTCATTATCTTCTTAGGAACTTCCGCCATTTTGGGGTTCTTTCTGGTGAGATTCGTAAATCGACCTATCAAGAAACTGATCGAGGGCACCAGACATATCGGCAGTGGGGAATATGACTATTCGGTCGACATTGCAAGGGATGATGAAATAGGGCATCTGGCCCTCGCAATAAATCAGATGGGCAAAGAGATAGGGAAAAAGCAGGAGGAGCTAAATGAGCAAAAGAAGGAATACCAGCGTATCTTTGAGCTTGCCCCGTGTTATATCACCGTTCAAGACAGGGATCTGAGGCTCATAAGGTATAACCGTGAGTTTGCCGAACAATTTGACCCAAGGCCCGGGGATTACTGCTATGAGGCCTATAAGAGTCGATCGGAGAGATGCGAGGTATGCCCTGTACTGCAGACCTTTGAAGATGGTGAGTCCCATCACAGCGAAGAGGAGGGGTTCAATAAAGACGGCACCAGATCTTTCTGGCTGGTAAGGACTTCCCCTATCAGGGACTCCAGGGGGGAGATTACAGCGGCGAGGGAGATGTGTCTTGACGTGACCCAGATGAAGCGGTTGGAATGGGAGGTCGAAAAATCGGAGAAGAAATATCGAACCATCTTCAATACCATGCCCAACCCTATATTTGTCTTAGACGCAAAGACCCTTGAAATACTGGACTGTAATGATAGTGTAACCGTCGTATACGGATTCGGCAAGGATTCACTCTTTATGACATCTTTTCTCGACCTCTTTGAGGAAGAGGAACGAGAACAGTATGCCTCCGAGATAAAGGGGTTTGATACCCTAAATCAGGTGAGGCAGATCCGAAAAGATGGGAATGTCATCTATGTCAACATCAGGATTTCCGCTTCCGACTATCTGGGGCGGGAGGTCCTGTTGGTTACCACAAGCGACATTACCACTAGACTGATGGCAGAACAACAGCTCATACAGGCAAGCAAGATGGCGACCCTCGGGGAGATGGCCACAGGGATTGCCCACGAGCTGAATCAGCCCCTCTCCGTTATCAAGACGGCAAGTAGTTATCTGAGGAAAAAGGCCGAGAACCATCAACCCATCAAGGATGAGATACTCAAGACAATGGCCCAGGAGATCGATAGCCATGTGGATCGGGCCTCAAAGATCATCAATCATATGAGGGAATTTGGCCGTAAGTCGGGCGTCAAAAAGGAGCAGGTGCGGGTAAATGAGGCGATCAACAGGTCTCTTGACATCTTCATCCAGCAATTAAAGCTTCGGGAGATAGAGGTGGTAAAGGACCTGGCAGAGGATCTCCCACCCGTTTTGGCCGATTCCAATCGGTTGGAGCAGGTCTTTGTCAATTTGCTTATCAATGCAAGGGATGCCATCGAAGAGAAGTGGAAAAATGGCGATTACAAGGGAGAGAAGAAGAGGATATCTCTCAGGAGCAGTCTAAGGGATGGCTCCGTGATCATAGAGATTAAGGATACTGGGGTTGGCATCCCGAGATCCAGACTGGAAAAGGTCTTTGAACCCTTTTTCACCACCAAGGAAGTGGGCAGGGGCACCGGATTGGGGCTTTCCATCAGCTACGGTATTGTGCAGGATTATGGCGGAACCATTGAGGTGGAAACCCAGGAAGGTGAGGGCAGTAATTTCATTATCAGATTCCCTGTTTCTCAGTGAGGGCCGATGGTTGAAAAGATTCTTCTAGTGGACGATGAGGAGGGTATCCGCAAGGTCCTTGGCATCTCCTTAAAAGACAGTGGATATGAGGTGCTAACAGCCGAAAGCGGCGCAGAGGCCCTTCGCATCTTTAGTAAAGAGCGTCCACCCATCGTACTGACAGACATAAAGATGCCAGGGATGGATGGGATCGAGCTGCTCCAGAGGATAAAGGAAGAGAGGCCTGAGACGGAAGTGATCATGATTACGGGACATGGGGACATGGAGCTGGCTATTGAGAGCCTAAAATTTGACGCGACCGATTTTGTCACCAAGCCTATTAATGATGACGTCTTGGGGATCGCCCTCAAGAGGGCCAGGGAGAGTATCAACCTCAGGACCAAACTGAAGGAATACACAGAAAACCTTGAAGAGCTTGTTGAGGATAAGACCAAGAAGCTAGTAGAGGCGGAAAGGCTTGCCGTTGTAGGCCAGACCGTGGCAGCCATTGCCCATGCCATCAAGAATATAACCGGTGGTCTGACCGGGGGCGCCTTTGTCCTGGAAAAGGGGCTAGAGCTGAAAAACGAAAAGTATCTATGCCAGGGCTGGGATATGGTCAAGGGGAATGTGGCCAAGATAAAGGGCCTGGCCATTGATCTCCTCAATTATGCCAAGGAGCGCGAACCTGACCACCGGCTGTGTGACCCCAACAGGCCCATCCAGGAGGTCTATGACTTGATGCTTCCCCGTGCCCGTGAGCATGGTGTTAACTTGCATATTGAGTTGGATAGGGGACTGTCGGAGGTCCTGTTAGACCCCGAAGGGATTCACCGCTGTATGCTGAATTTGGTGACAAATGCGATTGATGCCTGTACCGATATCAGCTGTTCCAAGACTGGCCGAGAGGTCACTCTGCGGTCATCAAAGGGAAAGGACTGTGCTGTGGAATATCAGGTGGTGGATGAGGGCTGCGGCATGGACAAAGAGACCCGGGATAAGATATTTCAGAGATTTTTCAGTACAAAGGGCAGCCAGGGCACAGGCTTGGGTCTGATGATTACAAAGAAGATAGTGGACGAGCACAAAGGGGTCATAGAGTGTGAATCAAGGAAGGGAAAAGGCACAAAGTTTGTCATAAAACTGCCAATAAAGGATCAGACATCTGGTGGGGGAGTAACCCGATAGCCAACTTCAACTCATTCACTTCAATCTTTAAAGGAGCCCGCCATGATGGAATACAAAAACATATTATTTTGCACAGATTTTTCCGAGGATGCCAATATCGCATTTTTTCATGCCCTGGATCTGGCCAAGAGACACAACGCA
>JAUUVE010000239.1 GCA_030589715.1 Desulfobacteraceae bacterium
AAGATGCAACAGTTTGACCCTCTCTTTTGTTGGTCCCTATTTTCCTTCGACATTCTGCGGCCCGCCCTGGCGCGACACGCTTTGAGCTTGTACTTGCTTGTATTGCTCCACCATGCCTAAGCCTCCTGTCATTAGGTCCGGGTAAACCAGGTCTGGGCCAGGGTTCAATATTCTCTTTTGATTTCAGCCCTTGTGCTTTATATCCCCGCCCCTTTCACGGAAAGAGGAAATGATGTAGAGGCTAACATTTTTGTCTTGCCTGAGCTTTTGGCCTTCCGGGCCAGGACGACTCTGTAGCGATGGCTATAATCCTTGATCCGGGCTCTCTCGCTGTAACCATTGGTTTGACCCGTAAGTCTCAGGGCCTCGTCTGTCTGTTCCGGTGCCATCTCCAGTATTAACCATCCCCCTTCCTTCAGGTAATCTACCCCCCCCTTGACGATCTTCTCGATGTAGGACATCCCCTCCTTTCCGCCATCCAGGGCCAGTCTGGGCTCGTAATCGCGCACCTCGGGAGGCAGTTCATCGTAATCCTCTGAGGCAATATAAGGGGGGTTAGACAAAATGATATCAAAGGTAATGTCGTGATTTATAAAGGGTTCCCATAGGTCTCCCTGTCTAAATTCGATCCGCTCTGAGACCCTATGCCTTTCCGCATTGATACGAGCTATTTCCAGGGCCCCAGCCGATATGTCTGAGGCCCAGAGCCGCGCTTCCGGGAGTTCCTTCGCCAGGGAGATGGCGACTGCTCCGCAACCGGTTCCTAGATCCAGCATCTTTCCGCCCTCGGTTTGAAACCCGGCAGTGGTCCTAATCCGCGCAAGCGCCTGCCCCACCAGAAGTTCGGTTTCAGGTCTCGGGATGAGGACCTGTGAGTTCACCCTAAAATCTAATGACCAAAACTCCTGCACGCCGGTAATATACTGCAGAGGCTCCCTAAGGCCTCGTCTCTGGATGAGGGAACGGTATCCTGAGACCTCTTTTTCGGTCAGGGGTTGTTCAATATTCAGATAGAGGTTCAGCCTGTCTACCTTTAGCAGATGAGCCAAAAGGACTTCGGCGTCTAGGCGGGGATTGTGGATCTCCTTCTTCTTCAGGTAACCGGTGGCGGCCTCCAAGAGGCCCTTTACTTTCCAGGTCTTTTTCGTCATTTGGAAACAGGCGATAACCAGTCAGTGATCACTATTTTTCTTGAGCGCTTCGGTCTGAAAGTGAGTAATCAGGGGATCGATAACAAGGTCCAGTTCACCCTGGAGGAAGCTCTCCAGTTTATAAATGGTAAGGCCTATTCTGTGATCCGTGACCCTCCCCTGGGGGAAGTTATAGGTCCTGATCCTCTCACTCCTATCCCCCGAACCTACCAAATTCCTACGCTCTTCGGAGATCTTTGAGTGCTGCTCAGCCTGTTGCATGTCAAGGAGACGTGACAGAAGGACCTTCATGGCCTTTGCCTTGTTCTTGTGCTGAGATTTTTCGTCCTGGCAGCTGACCACCAGACCCGTAGAAAGGTGAGTGATGCGGACTGCGGAATCGGTGGTGTTCACATGTTGGCCTCCGTGGCCAGAGGACCTGAACACATCAATGCGAAGATCATCTCGATCTATCGCAACGTCTATCTCTTCTGCCTCCGGAAGCACAGCCACAGTGACAGCCGATGTGTGGATACGTCCCTGGGCCTCTGTCTCAGGCACCCGCTGGACACGATGGACACCGCTCTCAAATTTGAGCCTGCTATAAACCTTTTGCCCCCCGATAAGGATGATTATCTCTTTGAAGCCGCCGATTCCAGTGGCGTTTTGACTTAGGATCTCTGCCTTCCATCCCCTCACCTCGGCATACCGACTGTACATCCTAAACAGGTCAGCGGCAAACAGTGCGGCCTCTTCTCCACCTGTGCCAGCCCTTATCTCTAAAAGCGTGTTCTTCTCGTCATTTGGATCCTTGGGTAAGAGAAGGACCTTCAGTTCCTCTTCCAAATGGGACAAGTCTGAGCGCAGGGTCTCAATCTCCTCACTGGCAAGTTGTCTCATTTCCGGGTCCGAGTCATCCAACAAAGGACGGTTCTTTTCAATCTCATGTTTCACAGCTTGGGCCTTCCTAAAGGTGGTCACGATGGGTGTTAATGAGCCATGCTCCTTAACATATCCCTGATAGAGCCTTTGGTCCTGGATAACCTCGGGACGTCCCAAATGACTTTCAATCTCATTATAACGCTCTTCAATTTCTTTGATTTTTCCAAACATGGCTTGAGTCCTCTTTGTCTGAGGGATTTCCTGGGCATCTTGAGGCCAACCCTTCTTACCCCAAGGGTCCTTAACGGGATACACACCCCTCTTTTCCCATGGACGGGAGAGTGACGGTTAGTCTCTACTAATGGAGGATATAATAGGAGGGTCAGTGGAAGCTAAGTACAGCCGCACTCTTGCTCCACACAAACGAAGGGTCTCAGATATGGAGGGCCTATGCAAGACATCACCTTACCGGCTCCCATTCCCTTTTCAGGCCTTTGATCCGTCTGCGGCTAATGCCTTATTAAATTTGGCATATTTCCTTCTGAATCTCTCCACCTTGCCAGCGGAATCGACCAACTTTTGTTTGCCAGTGAAAAAAGGATGGCACGTAGAACAGATCTCAACACTTATTTCCTTGGCCGTTGAGCCGGCCTCAAATTTATTGCCGCAGGCACAGCGAACAGTGGCCTTATAGTATTCCGGGTGAATCCCTTTCTTCATCTTATTCTCCTTAATTCGTTATACGTGATTACCCGCTCATGGAAGCCAAGAACTCTTTATTATCCTCCGTACCCTTAATTTTATCAAGCAAAAATTCCATGCTATCGACCGGGGTCAGGGGGGCAAGCAGTTTACGCAGTATCCATATGCGATTCAGATCCAGCTCATCCAGCAGAAGCTCCTCCTTTCTGGTACCGGAGAGATTGATATCTATGGATGGGAACACACGTCTGTCACTCAGCTTTCTGTCCAGGTGAATTTCCATATTTCCCGTCCCTTTGAACTCTTCAAAGATGACCTCGTCCATCCGACTACCCGTATCAACAAGGGCCGTGGCGATGATTGTCAGGCTTCCCCCCTCCTCAATATTTCTTGCTGCCCCGAAGAAGCGCTTGGGCTTATGAAGTGCATTGGAGTCCAATCCACCCGAGAGGATCTTTCCGCTGGGCGGAACCACGGCGTTATATGCCCGGGCTAATCGGGTGATGCTGTCCAAAAGGATCAGGACATCGAGCTTATGTTCCACCAGCCTCTTTGCCTTCTCAAGCACCATCTCCGCCACTTGGACGTGGCGTTGGGGAGGTTCATCAAAGGTTGAACTGATGACTTCTGCATCTACGGATCGAGCCATGTCAGTTACTTCCTCTGGCCTTTCATCTATGAGAAGCACGATCTTATGAATACTCCCGTCATTGGCCGTCACACTATTGGCAATGCTCTGGAGGAGCATGGTCTTGCCGGTCCTGGGAGCGGCGACAATCAGACCCCGTTGGCCCTTCCCAATGGGTGTCATCAGGTCCATTATTCTTGTGGAATAATTGTCAGACATGGTTTCCAGTCTGACCCTCTCATCAGGGTAAAGCGGCGTGAGGTTGTCAAACAGGATCTTTTCTCTGGCTATTTCCGGATCTTCATGATTGACCGCCTCCACTTTTAGAAGGGCAAAATACCTCTCCGATTCTTTTGGCGGTCGTATCTGCCCCTCGATAGTGTCACCCTTTCTTAGGTTGAAGCGACGAATCTGCGAGGGAGAAACGTAGATATCATCCGGCCCTGGGAGATAATTGGCGTCGGGGGCCCTGAGGAAGCCAAATCCATCCGGGAGTATCTCTAAGACCCCGGCCCCATATATGATGCCGTTTCGTTCAGAATGGGCTTGCAGCAAGGCAAAGGTAAGATCCTGCTTTCGCATACCCGAGGCACCTTCAATATTGAACTCCTTTGCCATGTTAGTCAGTTCGCTTATCTTCATCTTTTTTAGTTCAACAAGATTCATGTCTCATCTCCGTACAAGATATGTTAGTACAAAGGACCGCTGGCATAGCAAACATACGGTTTTTGATTTCATATCTTCTCAGTGTTTTTTTTATTTTCTCAACTATATTTTTTCTGGATTTTATATGGGGCAAGACCCAAAGAAACTGAATTCTGTTAGAGGACTAAGAAGGCCTAACATATGGACAAAAGCGAAAAGTGTCGACAATGACCTGCACCGGGCTGTGAGGTCGACTTTAATAACCCTTTTATGTAAGTTAGAGAAGGTAACTCAATAGATCGATCATGAAGTCTGCTTAGATATCCGGCACTTACCGAATCCTCTAAAAGGCAGGGAAATTCACGTCAGCCTAATATAGTCCTTTTTCTCCCCATGTCAAGCCCTTTATCCGTTTTGGCCGTCAAATCCATACCCCTTAAATCGTGCAATACACGTTCCATGTCCGCGGGAAGGGGTGCCTCGAATTCCACATAAG
>JAUUVE010000318.1 GCA_030589715.1 Desulfobacteraceae bacterium
GTAACTTCTCAATAAGTCCGGGAGGAATAATCGGGTTTCTGGAGTGGGGTTCGGGTGTTTCTTGAAGGCGCTCTCTCAAAGTGAATTTACTTCTCACGTTGGCAGTGGTTGATATTTGGGGTTTTCTCCTGATAAGCCATATTAGCTTCTCCATGCTTTTGGCAAAACCCCAAATATCAGCCACGCTGCGACTATAGGTTTAGAGAGCGCCTGAAAGAAATGGCCGAACCCCACGGTACCCGAGTTTATTGAGAACTTACTCTTGAGTCTTATGACGATCTGTTTGGTGAGTAGGGAGTGAAGAGGGGCTACTATTTGAGTTTATTCTTGATTTCTTGTTTTTTTTAGGCTAAATAAGAGAAATACAGTCCGGAGCAGGTAGGGCACTTCCTTTGAGGATAAGAATTTCTAACCCAGTTAGCCGGGATCATACCAATGGAACAGGTACTACTTCTCAATATCACATACGAACCCCTGAGGGTCATCAACTGGAAAAGGGCAATTGCTCTGTTAACGTTGGAAAAGGTGGAAGTCCTTGAGGAATACAGCAGGGAAATTCACTCAGTCAGCTTTGCCATCAAGTTGCCCGCAGTGGTCCGGCTCCTCAGACTGGTGAAAAGATCAAAGGGCCCGGTCAAGTTCTCGAGGCAGAACATCTATGCGAGAGACAAGTATCACTGCCAATATTGCGGGAGGCGGTTCCCTTCGGAAGAGCTCACCTATGACCATGTCATACCCAAATATCGGGGGGGGAAGACCAAATGGACCAATATCGTGACCTCCTGCATCCGGTGCAACAGGAAAAAGGGCGGCCATACCCCCGGTGAAGTGGGTTTGAGACTTATCCGCAAACCTTACCGGCCTACGTGGCTCCCCGCCCTCAAGATTACGATTGGCTTCAAACAAGTACCGCTCTCCTGGAGGGATTACCTCTATTGGAATGTGGAGCTGATTGAGTAGAGGGCTTTCTATATTCCTATCCGATAGCTGCCGCTATCTTTTCTGCTGTCTGCTTGATTGCCTCCATATCACCCTGTTTGAGTTCCCACGAGGAGACGGGAAGTTCAGGCTCGCCGCTTGCGCGGGGGATCAGGTGTAGGTGGTAGTGCATAACAACCTGGTTTACCCCCCGACCATTCAGTTGAAGACATGCCACGCCCGTTGGATTCAAGACATCTTTTATGGCCTGGATGATCTTCTTGGAGGCAGAATGAACAGCGGCCAGGTCTTCCTCCGGGATCTCCCAGAGGTCCTGTGTATGCCTCTTTGGGATAACCAGGGTGTGGCCCTGGGAAATGGGGTTTATGTCTTCAAAGGCAAAGGCGTTGTCATCCTCATATACCTTGAAGCTGGGGATCTCTCCTTTTATAATCTTACAAAAGATACACTCTTCCATCTTTCTCTCCTTTCCAGGTTCAGAGATCAGCCGCCCAGGTCATCGATGATCCCCTGAATGTGCCCCCGCTTTTCTGCGGGAAGCCCTGGGGCCCTCTTGATATTCATGCCCCTCATCACATCATACATTCCATCCTCAAATAGGACCGGCACCTGGGTGACATAATCGGGGTTATGGGCACATCCAGGGGCAAAGTAATGACCCGGCCTCCTGCCTTCCTTCAGGTGATTTTTCGCCTTTGTAAGTGTTGCCTCAGAGATCACCATGCCCGCTTGCCCAGTGAAGGTGGCAACAATATCTCCCGGCTCAAATGCCCTTTTTCTCTCCATGGTCAACTGTCTTTCCTCTGGCACGGAAGTTGCCGGCGCAGTTGGTTATTGCAGACCTTTCGTAACTGCTCAGGTTGTCAGGTTCACGGTTCACGGTTCGGGGTTGGGTGCTTTGCCCTTTTCATATTTTTTGAGATCGTTGATGAATCCACTAACAGAAAGCGCGTGTCCATCTGGGCTCCTCGTATAAATCTATTTTCTCTAACCTTGAACCGGGGAACTTTGAACTTTGAACCTGTGTTGTTACAACCTTTCTATCCCACGGAATCAGCTCTGTCGAGCGATTGCTTGAGCGGGTGAAGATCCCGTACCAGATCTCTGAGGGGGGAAAGTTTAGGATCATTGATCTGATGGAGCAGATCATTGAGGGTCCTCAATGCAGCCGGTATATAGGCCTCAAAATGGTGCTTTTTCATTACCCTTGTGAGGTAAGAAAAGGCCCCCAGGATCTGGAGGTTACGCTGAATCGCCAAGTAGGGATAAAACCTCTGGAAGGAGTCCATCCATTTGGGGTTGCGATCATTTATCATGCCCTGGTACCTCTGATACAAATCGTTTCTGTATCGGAGGGGAAGATCAGAATAGGGATCGATGAGGAGAGAGGCCAGATCATAGCCGAGGGGACCAAGCCTTCCTCCTTGCCAGTCCACGATCCCCATATCCCCGTTGGAGATCATTATGTTCCTGGTCTGGAAATCGCGGTGTAGAAAGAAGCTTCCATCGGCCCCAAAAGCGGTCTCGGCCAAGTGATTAAACGGGGCTTCAAGCCCGGCCAATTCCCTTTTGAGGCCCAGGTAACCAGAAAGGAAGGCATCCCTAAAATAGTCTGACTCGTACTGGCGCATGACTGTCAGATCATACCTTTCAGTCTGGCAGCACCATCCGGTGTCAAAACCCCTTGCACCTTCGACCTGAAGCGTGAAGAGGTGTTCCAGCACCTTTTCATATAAAGGGATGGGATCTTCGTTGGAGGATAAGAGATCATGAAGCCGTGTTTTTCCCATGTCCTCCATGATAAACCAGCCTCGTTCAAGGTCATAACCGTAGATCTCGGGGATTGGTATCCCCTTTTTCCGAAGGTGCCTACCGATCATTAAATAGGCGTAGTTTTCGCGCCTGGCAATGGGATCGGCAGGAGGGTTTACCATGGCAATAAAGGAGGGGCCCTCATCAGGCGCAGTGATACGCCAGAAGAGCCGCTTCGAGCCGTCCCCCTGGAGTGGATCAAAATGGAGCCCTTCCAAATCTCGGTCTCTCTTGCCCAGGAATCTCCTGATAAATTGCCCTGTTTCAGAATCCATAGAATGTGACATTTGCGGAGGATGCCTAAAGGACCTTTCTGATTTGATCAAATTCAACTTCCCTTGAGGAGGTGATAATACTATCGATCACCCTTACCCCCTTTTTTACCTCGACCCTTTCCCATAGAACGGACCTGGTGATCTCCACCCCTTCTTCCAGGCGGGCCTCTTTACCAATGACTGCCCAATCATTTAGCCTGGCAGAGCTGTGAACCCGGCAATTGGGGCCTAAATGAAAAGGATCTCCCTTTAGGGCTTCTTTGTTGGCAAGGAGATAGCTGCTTGCCGATCCGATATCGCGCCAGTAATGCTGCTCTGATATGTAGGCCCTGATGGGTTTTCCCAAGGTGATCAACCTGCGGTAACAATCAATAATACTGGAGAATACACCCTCTGGGATGTGGGTCAAGAGTTCCGGCTCCATAATATGGATCCCGGTGAAGGCAAGTCTGGCAGGGTGGTCTTCAGGGGCGATGTCTGTGATATTCATGCCCTCATCCACGTGAATTTGGTTGAAGGGCATGCAGTCATGGAGGATAAGGGTCGCCAGGTTTCCCTTCTCACAATGCAGCTCATAGGCCTTGTCCAGGTCAATATCCGTAAGGA
>JAUUVE010000202.1 GCA_030589715.1 Desulfobacteraceae bacterium
ATCCATCCTAGGTGTTCGCATATGGTTGCAGCCAGTTCCGCACGGCTCAACTTTGGAAATAAGCCTACCGTTTCCTGAAGTTCATCGAGCTCTTGACTGGTAATTTCACGACCGCATTGAAAAACCCCTTTAGCCCCCCTTTGAACCATAGCGTTGGACCTCCTTTATAAAATCACTCCACCGCTATACTAACAAATCTAAATAAGAGCGTCTCCCCCCCTGGTGCGAAAAAAAATATTTTTTTCCACCATCAAAACTGTATGATATATCTACCATGCCAGCATGTGCTTCAGGGCTGACCAAAGTCGAGATCACCCCCTCTGGCGCAATAAGACTTGATTTTTGGGATTACGGGAATGGTGGGGCCCCTGACAGCCCTGAGACTCTCGCAGCAATCACCTTTTCATTTCTTCCAGTTTCTTGCTGAGAAAGTTGACCTCACGGCTTACCTTGCTATCGGTCTCCATTTTGCGGGCTATCACCTCAGAGGCGTAAAGGACGGACGAATGACTGCGGTTGATGGTTTCACCAATGTTCTCAAGGGTCTCCTCAGTGTGGCAGCGGCACAAATATGCGTGGATGCTCCGTGGATAGGCGTAAATCTTTTTTCTGGACTTGGAGCGCAACATGTCAGGGTCAATCTTGTAATACTTACACACAAGCCTTTGAATTTGCTTTGGCGTTATGGACCATTCGCTTGAAACAAGGCAGCTTACAACGTCCTTGGCCATGGGAAGATCAATCTTGGTATTGAGGAGTTCGGACTTGGCCTTGAGGCATTTGACAACGCTCTCCAGTTGACGAATGTCCCTTTTGAGGTGCCTTGCAAGGAGATCGCCGATCTCCTCTGAGAGGGTAATATTTTGGTCGGAGGCCTTTCTTGTTAAGATCCTGACCCGAGTCTCGTAATCCGGGTCAGAAATGGTGGTCACCAGTCCCGAGGTGAACCGAGACGAGAGTCCTTTCGACATACGGGGGATGTCTTTTGGGGGAAGGGAACTGGTAAATACAATATTCTTGTTGCTATTGGTCAGGGCGTCTAGGGTATATCCCAGCTCGGCCTGTGTCTTTTCCTTACCGCTCAGGAAATGGATCTCGTCAAGGAGAAGCACATCGCACAGTCTGCGATACTTGTTCTTAAACTCCTCTATCCGATTATTCTTTAGGGAAAAGATCATCTCATTGGTGAAGTCCTCTGCGGTCGCATAATAGACCCGGCTATCAGGCTTCTGCTCCAAGATGGCATGGCCCACTGCATGGGATAGGTGGCTTTTGCCCAAGCCGGTGTCGGAGAGTATTAGGAGCGATTGGTAGTTCCATGCGGCCCCGTGGGCCAAGGCCCTTGACGCTGAATAGGCAAACTCGTTGCACGGCCCCACGACAAATCGGTCAAAGGTAAAGCCTGTGTTTAATCTAATCCTTCCGTTTCCTCCCTTTCGGGTGATATTTGGGAGTGTTAGTTGTTTAGAATCACGGATAAAAGCAGGGGGAGAGGCCTCCTTCCTCACAGGCCTTACCTTCAAGACCACGTCGCAATTCTCAGAGAGCGCATTGGCGAGCTTCTCCTGAATGACCCCCATATAGTTCTCAGTTACCCAATTTCGAGAAAACTTATTGGGACATCCAAGAAATATGGACTTTTCCTTCCTCTCAATAAATGTGATGGGACGTATCCAGAGGGAGAAGGTGTTATTTGGCAGTTCAGAACTGATCTGGCTCTTGATCTCCTCCCAAATGGCCTTCATTGGGGACTCCCTGTGGGTTAGGAAAGAATGGTGAGTTCTGATTCGCTAAGGTTCCTACAAGATGGCTTCAAGATTGTGCCAACTTTTTACGTGAAGGGAGCATGCCCTGTCAAAGGGAATGGCCGGAAGCGAACATTTAGCCTGAGGCCTTTTCTTGACACACGGTAACCCCCCCTCTCCACAAAAAAAATTCCGTATGGGCTTATAACCCATTGAGAAAAATGATAAATTTTGGATGAAAATTTTGATCACAATTTCAGAGGGTTAACACCAAATAGTTTTTTGTGAATAAAAATGTTCACAATTGATATCTTCTGATTTCTTTCTTTTTTGCCCTTTTTTAAAGATTTTCATTTTTTTGTTCAATTTTTTCAGTTTTCCAGCCGCCTCATTTTTGAAGGCGATCTAAGGCAAGATTTTTGCATAGCACATAACGTCCTGTTATTCATGAAAAAAATTATCTTGCATTTCACTTAAGGCCACCTAAAAGATACATTGCAGAAAATCTGAGTGGAAAAAATTTTCCTGATTTCTGCAGAAATGGCCCAAAATTGCCTGATAGACTGGCAAAATTGGGAGTTGGGGCCTATTTGACTTTTCCTCCTAAACAATTGTAAGGTTATGGCCGCAGAAAGGAGGATCTTATTCTATGAAGATCAAAAACGGAGCCGAATATATAGAGAGTTTGAGGAAGATAAGGCCTGTCATTTATTATAAAGGAGAAAGGATAGAAGACGTGACCCGACATCCTGCCACGGCCCCCCATGTCCGGGCCGCTGCCATGACCTATGCACTGGCAAGCGATGATGAGTATCGAGATCTGGCCACTGCCACCTCCCACCTGACCGGCAGGACAATTGGTCGGTTTACCCACGTACACCAAAACGTCGAGGATCTGATCAAGAAGATCAAGCTTCTCCGAATCCTTGGCCAGAAGACAGGGAGCTGTTTCCAGCGGTGTGTAGGCCTCGACGGCATCAATGCCGTCTATTCTGTGACCTACGAGATCGACCAGAAACACGGGACCGATTATTTCGAGCGTTTCAAACAGTGGCTAATATCCATTCAGGATGAGAACTTTATGGTTGTCGGTGCCATGACCGACCCGAAGGGAGACCGGTCAAAAGGCCCAGCCGACCAGCCTGACCCGGACCAATATGTTCATGTGGTAGAGCATAGATCGGATGGGGTTGTTATCCGTGGGGCCAAGCTCCACATGACCGGCGCGGTCAACTCCCACGAAATCCTGGTAATGCCCACGACTGCCATGGACGAGCGTTCAAAAAATTACGCCGTGGTCTGTGCGATCCCGGTTGATGCCCCCGGAGTCACCATGATATTCGGGCGTCAGGCAAGTGATGACAGACGGGACAAACAGGAACGGATTGACGTGGGTAAGCCCTCATTCGGTGCCGTAGGCGGCGAGGCCCTCATTGCCTTTGAAGATGTATTTGTGCCAACCGAACGGATTTTCATGAACCGAGAGCCCGAATTCACCAGCCCCTTGGTATACCGCTTTGCTGCCCATCATCGTGCCAATTACGGGGCCTGCAAGACAGGTCTTATGGACGTCTTGACCGGGGCAGTCTCTTACTTGACTCAAATTCAAGGAACTTCCAAGGCCTCCCACGTGCGGGACAAGATCACAGAGATGATACACCTCTCTGAAACCCTATACTGCTCATCCATCGCATGTTCTGCCGAGGGCTGGGCAACACCCTCGGGGGCCTATATGGTGGATACCATGCTGGCCAATGTCTGCAAACAGAATGTGACGCGATTTCACTTCGAGGTCGCCCGTCTGGCCCTAGACCTGGCCGGGGGCTTTATCGCCACATTGCCGAGTCAGTATGACCTGGAAAGTGAGGATGTGGGACATCTGGTCAAGAAGTATTTCTCTGGGGTTAAAGAGATTCCAACAGAGGACCGGATAAAGATAGCCCGGCTTATCGAGGCAATGACAGGAGGAACGGCCCTGGTGGAGTCCATGCATGGGGCAGGGTCCCCCCAGGCCCAGAGGGTCATGATCTTTAGGGAGGGTGGACTGGATAAAAAGATAAGATTGGCCAAGGCCTTGTTAGGGATCCCACAGAAAGACAAGCAGGGAGGCTGAGTCCGTTTCCCCAAGGCCCTCACTCTTTGCTGATCTGACCACTGATGACTATCACCAACTCAGATTTCTTGGGATTATCGGTTCGAACGAACAGGTGGCCTGTATAATCTCCGGGGTTTTTCGATATATCCTCAACCTCCAGGCTGTATTTATGACCAGGCTCTATCTCCTTTAGGGTCCAAGTGATGTTATCCGGCAAATCAGTTGCTATACCCTTTATCCATAAGGGCCGCTGGTGATTATTGATTATTTCCATATGCCCGGGGGGCACATGCCCTCTCACACCTTGTAAAGAAAGATAGTTACCGGGCTCAAGTATTATATGGGGCCTTACCACTCCCATGAGGTAGAGGGCGATGCTCATCCTCTCCCGGTCATTTGACCAGACAATGGCCCTTTTCCTAAAATCTCCTCTGACTCCTCTTGAGTCTATGGCCAATTCGATCTTACCCTTCCCTCCGGGAGGGATGACCCTGTCGTAACGGGTCACCAGGCAGCCTCACGAATGGGTCACCTTCTTTATATTGAGTGTTGCTGTCCCCTTGTTGAACACGGTGAATGTATGCGACAACTCCTCTCCCTCATAAACAGGGGAAAAGGTGTGCGAAGTTGTGCCTATATGGATAATAGGACCCTGTTCGCCCTTCGCAGACAGGGATTGGCCTTTACCGAGAAGCCCGAGCCCCAGGAAAAAAATTATAACAGCGCCTTTCAAGGAGATCTTGAACATACCTCCTCCTTTTAAAATAAATTTGGCGGCAATTTTCTCTTGACAACATAGATATATTTCACTAAGAAATCAGACCTTGTAGCTGCAAACAAATGACTCCAACTGATTTTATGGTTTCTTTATAGCCCCAACACCATAGTTATTTCAAGCAATCGATCATGATTCATTTGATTTTTTTGCTCTTCTTTGTTTGACCCTTAGGCAGAATGCTTTATCTCCACCCGAGAGTGGAGAAATGATATATAATAGACTTATTGTCTTTTGAATAAAGAAGTGTCTTATAGGGTCTGCTTTCTTCTTCGATCGAAATCCTGATAAATCTCATAGGGAATGAGACCCCGCTCTCTATTCTCTCCAAGACAACAAGGATAGAGTCCCAAAGATCAATTGGTCCTCAGGACACCCAAAACTATTTATGAGGACGAGGTTTGAATCATGATCGAAACCACCAAGACCTTTCCGCACATCCTCCTTCATAATGCTCAAAAATATGGTCACGATAAG
>JAUUVE010000253.1 GCA_030589715.1 Desulfobacteraceae bacterium
ATGATCAGGGAGAATAATCCGAGGGCGGATGAGGTCCTCCAGCTCCTCAATATGAATGAGGGGAACAGCTCGGGCCGCGGAATTGGGTGTATAAGCTGGGACGGCTCCGTGCATGCGGATCAGTTCTGGCGCCATTATAGCTTTAGTAATGTACTCGAAAGGCCTTTCAGTGAGATCTGGTCAGATCTTTCAAACCCTTTGATGAAAAAGCTAAAGCAAAAAAAGAAGTATGTTAAGGGCCGTTGTGCCGGTTGTCGGTGGCTGGATATATGTGCGGGGAATTTCCGGGTCAGGCCGGAGGCCGTGACAGGTGACCTATGGGCATCCGATCCCGCCTGCTACCTGACAGATGAGGAGATAACATAAAGGCGGATCTAAACGCAAAGGACTCTGAAGGGGGAAGATAGACCATGATTATTCGACCACGCAGGCTTAGAAGGACGTCCACATTGCGGGAGATGGTAAGGGAGACCAAGCTTTCTTTGAAGGATTTCATCTCTCCGCTTTTTGTGAAACACGGCCAAGACAAGAAAGACCCGATCCTTTCAATGCCCGGCCAGTATCAGTTTTCGGTTGACACCGTAGTAAAAGAGTCCGAGGAGTTGTGGTCTCTCGGGGTTCCCTCCATAATCCTCTTCGGACTGCCGGACAAAAAGGATGATAAGGGAAGCAGGTCATGGGCCGAAGATGGGGTTGTCCAGAGGGCGGTCCGCGCCATCAAAGATCGATTGCCGGATATGGTGGTGATCACCGATGTATGTTTGTGTGAATATACGGATCACGGCCACTGTGGGGTGATCAAAAATGGCCAGGTGGACAATGATGCCACCCTCGAACTGCTCGCCCGGCAGGCGTTATCCCATGCCAGGGCAGGTGCAGATATTGTCGCGCCTTCTGATATGATGGATGGACGGGTGGCAGCCATTATAGAGGCCCTGGACTCGCAGTGTTATTAGGATATCGCGATCCTCTCATATGCCGTAAAGTATGTATCTGCATTTTATGGCCCTTTTCGGGATGCCGCAGAGTCGACCCCTCAATTCGGGGATCGGGCTGGCTACCAGATGGACCCCGCCAATGCGATTGAGGCCCTAAAAGAGGCCCAGCTGGACATGGAGGAAGGTGCAGACATAATCATGGTAAAGCCTGCTACACCCTACCTGGATATTATAAGTCAGGTCCATGAAATAAGCCTTGTCCCGGTTGCCGCCTATAATGTGAGCGGCGAATATGCCATGGTAAAGGCGGCAGAAGCCAAGGGATGGATCGACGGGGAGAGGGCTATGATGGAGATGCTTACCTCGATCAAGAGGGCAGGGGCAGATCTGATCCTGACCTACTTTGCCAAAGATGCGGCTGCTCTTTTGGGCAGTTGAACCTTTCCTCGCTGTCAGAACCCAGTTAAATCATAAACTTTTTGTATCAATTCAGCTTTTTTCAAAACTGGTACTTGGACAGGGGAATGGGGGTTCCGTTTTGAAGGGCGTAACCCTGTCTGAGACCGTTAGAGAGCGTTAAGAAATCACGGACAGGGACGTGGCCAAAAACCATAAGACTTTCCCGCAAGTACTGCTTCCTATTTTCTCCTACGGCACGTGATTGCTTTACGCTCTCTTACGGGCGAGTTTTACGCGCGAAAAGCGGAATCCCCATTCCCCTGCTTTCAAAGGGCTAAAGTGTTACAACTTTTTTGCAATGAGAAACTCACAGGATAACCAGCTGAGACTTGTGGCCTGGGAGGTCACGAGGAGATGCAACCTGAACTGCGCCCACTGTAGGGCCGGATCTGAGAGAGGACCCTATCCCGGCGAGCTGGACAGGGCCAAATGCCTCGAGATCCTGGAGCAGATCAGCCTGGTGGGAAGGCCGATCGTCATACTCACAGGCGGCGAACCCTTACTGAGGGAGGATGTCTTTGACCTGGCGGAGCAGGGCACTCAACTGGGGCTCCGAATGGTCATGGCCACCAACGGGACCCTCCTGACCCCTTCGCTCATTAAGAGGATGAAGACATCGGGCATAAAGAGGGTGAGCATTTCTATAGACGGGGCCGATGAGCATCAGCACGACCATCTCAGAAAGGTCCCCGGGGCCTTTAGTGGGGCTATGGAGGGGATTAGTCTACTCAGAGAGGCCGGGTTGGAGTTTCAGATCAATACCACCATAACAAGGCAGAATGTGGGACAAATCAAGGACATCTTGGGGTTGGCGGTTCAGCTGGGTGCGGCCGCCCATCACATTTTTCTGCTGGTCCCAACCGGTCGGGCCAAAGAGATGGTAAACCAGGAGATTGATGCGCAGGAATATGAGAAATTGCTACACTGGTTCAACCAAAGAAAAGATAAGGTGTCCCTTCAGTTAAAGGCGACATGTGCACCACATTATTATAGAATTTTGCGGCAACAAGCCCGGGACAAAGGGGAGCAGGTACGTTTTGACACCCATGGTCTGGATGCCGTAACCCGTGGCTGTCTGGGTGGAATATCCTTCTGCTTTATCTCACACAATGGTATTGTCCAGCCCTGTGGTTACCTTGAGCTGAATAGCGGGGCCCTGGGGAAGGCAACTTTTCAATCCATATGGCAGGGCTCCCGTGTCTTTAATCAGCTCAGAGATTTTTCGTCCTACAAAGGGAAGTGTGGCAGGTGCCAATATCTCAAATCTTGTGGGGGTTGTAGGGCCAGGGCATATGAGGCCACTGGTGATTTCCTGGGGGAAGAGCCCCTATGCGCATATGACCCCAGGAGCAAGGATGCAGCTCATGGCTGATCGCCCTTTGATCGGTTAGTCGTTCACTTCTTTGCAACACGTAACCCGCAACATACAACCTGTAACGCATATCAACATGCATGATACAGACAAGAATATTCTAAATGAGATCCAGTCCGATTTTCCCATAACCCCCAGGCCTTTCCAGGAGCTGGGCAGACGACTCAATCTCTCAGAGAATGAGGTGATCGAGGCGATAAGAAGGCTGAGAGATGAGGGGATTATTAGGAGAATCGGAGGCAATTTCCATTCCAATAAGCTCAATTTTATCAGCACCCTCTGTACCGCAAAGGTACCCGAGGAAAAGATCGACGATTTTGTTGAGGTAGTGAATAGCTACCCCGGTGTTACCCACAACTATCTGAGAAACAATGACTACAATATCTGGTTCACCTTTATTGCCAAGGATATGGGCTATATAGAGAGGGCCCTCAAAGAGATCTCTGAGGTAACAGGGGTACCAGAGATCCGGAATCTGCCAGCCGTAAGGACCTTCAAGATCAAGGTCGATTTTGAGGTCTAGATTTACCCTGCTGCGCAACTCGCCTCTGCAGCTACAATATCTTGTCCGGCCTGGCGGGATTCCCAACATTGGAAGGTCGAGCGTCTGACCTGCGCTGCAGGGTCAATACACCTGAGTTCCTCTGGCGATGGGATAGATCCTGCCATATCCAAAGGCCTTTGTGGTTATCTTAAGGCCTGTCGGGGCCTGCCTCCGCTTGTATTCGTTAAAGGCCAGACGGCGCAACACATCCTTCACAACAGCGGGGTCATGCCCCCGGGCTACGATCTCCTCCACCCCTAGATTTTCCTCAATAGCGGCTTCCAGGATATCGTCCAGCACATCGTAAGGTGGCAGGACATCCTTGTCCTTCTGGTCGGGCTTGAGCTCGGCAGAAGGGGGCCTCGTGATAATCTGGTTCGGTATTACTTCACCATCCCTATTGATGTAATTGGCGAGCCGATAGCATAGGGTCTTGGGGACATCGGAAATAACCGCCAGGCCACCGCTCATATCCCCGTAAAGGGTGCAATACCCTATTGCCAGCTCTGACTTGTTCCCCGTGCTCAAGAGGAGGGCATCAAACTTATTGGAAAGCGCCATCAGGAGGTTGCCGCGAATCCGCGCCTGGATATTTTCCTCTGCCTCACCCTCTTGGAGACCTTTAAAGAGTGGGGCCAAGGCATTCTTATAGTTATCAAAGAGGTCATTAATAGGGATCTCCTCAAGCCGTATCCCCAGGTTCTCTGCCAGTTGTCTGGCACACTCCCTGCTCATCTCTGAGGTGAAAGGGGAGGGCATGCTGATGCCCGTAACGTTCCGGCCGCCCACGGCCTCCCGGGCGATAAATGCCACCAGGGAAGAGTCGATCCCACCGCTAAGGCCCAAGAGGGCCCTGCGAAACCCGCACTTTGAGAGATAGTCCCTTGTCCCCATGATGAGCCCCTTTAGTACGGTCTTTTCCTCCGGGGGCCATGGATCTCTGATCTCTTTGTAGGTCTTGTCTGTGTCCCAAATAACCATATCCGATTCAAATTGCCTGCCA
>JAUUVE010000229.1 GCA_030589715.1 Desulfobacteraceae bacterium
GCCTCTTGTATGTTCATATTGAAATCGATGAGGTTCATCAGAAACTGCGCATGCCCTTGTGTCTGCATGTCACAAACCATAACTCCAAAAATCATAAAAAAATTGTCATCCTTAAATACCATTCAGGGTATAATTGTGTGCAGTGGGCGCTTATGGGGCTCAAGACGATTGGAGTGTTTGGGATCTAAAGAAAATGAAAATCCCCTGTTCTGTAGTACTATCCCGGTCCCTTCCACGACCATGCCGGACCCAAAATGGAAATAAATACTGCTTATCAGGGACACAGCGTTTCTCTCCTGGTCAACGGCTGTAACAAATACCGTATCAGACCCTTTTGGCTGGGAGAGGGGAGGGGGGTTGTTCATAGCCCTGCCAGGGTCAATTTTCAGCCTGCATTTTGCCGCGTATTTTTTTGAAACCAGTGTTTCAACGGGAATTTTTTCAAATTCAGGATCGGTCACAAAGGCATCCCTGTCACTGAAGGCGATCTTTTTTGCCTCGATAAGAAGATGGAGGTGCTCCGGACCGTTATGTGCCAGGTTGCTGATATCATATCCTTCCAGTATATTTAACATTTCCAAGGCCGTCACGCCCTGTACGTTGGGGGGCAGCTCAAAGACGGTATACCCTCGGTAATCGGTCGCTATGGGTTCAACCCAGGTGGTTGTATGATCTTTGAAATCCTCCAGAGACAGAAGCCCGTTGTTTTGTTGGGAAAAATTGACGATCGTTTCACAGATTTCTCCTTCATAAAAACTTTCAATACCATCCCGAACGATCTTGCGGAAGGTCTGGGCCAGGTCCTTGTTCTGAAAAACCTGACCGGGTCGTGGGGGTGCGCCGTCAATAAGGTAACCCTTTGAGGCGGATGTGTGGGCAAGAAGAGTGTTTTGACTATATTTCCAATCGCCCGCGATGACCTCGGTTACGGGAAACCCATTTTCAGCATAGTATATTGCATCTTCAAAAATTTCTTCCAGGCTTAAGCTGCCATAACGTTTAAGTGCTTCGGCCCAACCGTGCAAGGCACCCGGAACCGTCACAGATAATATGCCTCGCTCAGGTATGGCCTTTAGGCCCCGGTTGCGGAACCAAGCCAAATCCGCCCGGTAGGGTGCTCTGCCGCTCCCATTCATGCCGATAATCTTTTTTTCTTTGGCAAGATATAATAATGCAAACGCATCGCCCCCTAACCCGACTGAATGAGGTTCTACAACACTCAAGGTACCTATCATGGCCACGGCGGCATCTACGGCATTTCCTCCTTTAGCCAAGATCTTATGGCCTGACTGAGTGGCCAATTGCTGACTCGCCGCAACCATGCCCCGGGGCCCCATGGCCACGGATCTCTGGGCAAAACTGCTTAATTCTCTCTTTTGCGTATATAAAAACTGTATCATCTTTCTCCGAGACGTAAAGGATCTACGGCCACAAAGTTTATGATCTTTGCCTATAAAGACGGCTGGATCAGGTGAAGAATTTCCCTTGCTTCCTGAGGTGATGCGGGTTCTTTATCCAGGGTCGTTAATATGTTGACTGTTTTTTCCACCAGTTGTGCATTGCTTTTGGCCGGGATTTCACGGTTGAGATAAAAATTATCTTCAAATCCGACCCTTACGTTACCCCCCAGCAAAGCCGATTGGGCCACCATGGGGAAACTGGTGGGCCCCACGCCAAATCCGGCCCAAATTGCATCAGGGGGGAGGGATTCCTTCATTATCAGCATATTCTTTGAATTCGCAGGTATTCCCCACGCAATACCCAGGCAAAGTTGAAAGATAGGGGGGCTCTCCACCAAACCTTTTTTCAGGAGGCTTTTCGCTATTTCGATATGCCCCATGTCGAAAACTTCCAGCTCGGGTTTAACGCCTGCCGCTTTGACCCGCCTTGCCATCTCTTCGACGTGCTCCAGGGTGTTTGCGAAGACCCGGGGCCCAAAATTCATTGAGCCCACATCCAGTGAGCACAACTCCGGATTGAGTTTGACCACGTGCTGGGTTCTTTTTTCAGGTGAACTCCACGTGGTTTCCGGCGCCAGGCCCACAGGGTTCGAATCGTCCGGGACGATGCGTGCACCCGCTCCGGTGGTCAAATTTATCACCATATCCGACCCATTTCTTATCCGTTGGAGAACCTCCCGATACAGTTCAAAGTCCATGGACGGTTCCGCTGTTTCAGGGTCCCTCACGTGAACATGTACCACGGATGCACCCGCCGAGCAGGCTTCCATTGCACTGTCGGCAATCTCCTTCGGGGTAACCGGCAGGGCCGGGTGCCTTGATTTATCACCAATGGATCCAGTGACGGCTACGGTTATCACAATCTTATTATTTCTCATATTATTCTCCGGGGGTATTTAAAGGAAGTCAGCTACCCCCGCCTCCCTCAGGCCCTAGGGCCTACGCGGCCCGGAGGGAGGCGGTGGCATGGCAAGAGGTACTATAAAGGTACGCTGATTCAAGTGCCTAAAGCCCGCCCTGGCCTCCGGCTCGTAGCGCCTACGGCTCGGAGAGTGCGACACGCTTTGGGCTTGTACTGGTTTGTATTGCTCCATGATGCCTGGCCTCCTGTCGTTAGGTTCGGGTGAATCAGGTCTGGCCCAGGGCTTGAAGTGCCTAAAGTGAGCTAAAGTTAAGGATCCCCTCTATGTCTTTGCCGTTGCCAGCTGTCTTTCCATTCTGAAGGAGCGCATGACCAAAATAAAAATGATTGCAGCTACGGCCAGTCCAAATCCAAAAAGATCCATTGTCCAGCCTCGCAGGCCCATCATGAAGCCCCCAACAAACAGGGCAGCCGCTGCGACTGCGCCACCTGGGGTCTTGAGTCGAAGGTCTCCTATGCCGAGTAAGTAGCCCTCCAATACCGACCCTATTATGACCACACCTATTGCAGCTGAAATAGCCGCTTGAAAAATGTCCCAAATTCCGGCCTGACAAACCAATGCCGGGTCGAGCACGAAAAATAAAGGCACTATGTATTTGACTCCGCCCAATTTCATAGCCATCAGCCCTACCCGGAAGGGCTTGGCACCCGCGATGACGGCCGCTGGAAACGCTGCCAGGGCAACCGGAGGGGTAATAAATGAAAGCATTCCCCAATACATCACATACAGATTAACGGCCATGGGATTTAGCCCTATCATTATGAGGGCAGGGACCAGGACCAGTGCCAGGAAGACGTAACAGGCCGTGATGGTCATCCCCATTCCCCAAAATAAAGCTCGCAAAAGCGCCTAGAAGAAGCATGAACAACATGTTTCCCCCGGCCAGCGCAACAATCTCCCGTGCAAAGGCAGCAGCCACACCGGTAAGTGCACGGGCACCCAGAATCATTCCCCCCCCGGAAAGGATGGCGATCAACTCACACAGGAGTTTCCCTGACGTTTGAATAAATAGCAAAAACGAACGAGGCGTGAATCTCGTCTCCTTCCGGATCATCGCAAAGGCAAGCAGAAATATAATTGCATAGAATGGCGCTTGACTTTCCAATCGAATAACAAAGAGGACGTACAATAATACGGCTATGCCGACGAGATAAAACCATCCTTCCTTCAAGCTCTCCTTTAATGACGGGAGTTCACTTTTGGGAAGGCCTTTGAGGCCATTCCGGCCGGCATAACCATCCACCTGGATCAGCAATCCGATGTAAGCCAAAACAGACGGTATGGCGGCGGCCAAAGCAATCTTGCCGTAAGAGACTCCCAAAAAGGCGGCCATGACAAAGGCAGTGGCGCCCATAATGGGGGGCATCAGCACCCCTCCTGTGGAGGCAGCACATTCTATCCCCCCTGCATAGTGAGCCGGGTACCCGCTCTTTTTTATTGCAGGGATGGTAATGGATCCCGTGGTCACCACGTTGGAGATGACACTCCCACTCAATGAACCGAAAAGGGCGCTGGACAAAACTGCCATCTTGGCCGTTCCCCCCCTCGTGGATCCGAGAAGGGCGCCCGATAGATTAAGAAAAAATTGTCCCCCACCAGAGGCCTGTAGCGCAACGCCAAAGATTATGAAGCCGATCAATATGATACCAAAGACCTTCATGGGTATCCCTAAGAGGCTCGTCATACTAAGGGCGTGGAAATTGGCCGTAGTGGCAAAGGAGCGAGAATAGCCCTCCATAAATCCCGGCATATGGGCGGCATAAAGGGGATAAAGGGAAAAAACCAGAATAACGATAGCCAGCGAGGCGCCCGCGGTCCGTCTGACCGCTTCAAGCACCAAGGCCCAGAGCATCACTGCCATGACCATCATGTGTGTAGGCGCAAGATATCCCCAGCCCCTCTGAATGATCTCTATTCCATGTATGGCCAGATAAATAGAGATAACCAGGGTGAGGAAGAAAAGGAATGCGTCAATCGAGAAGATGACCTTTTGCGACCCCTTTTTCGTGAGCGGAAAAAACAAAAAGACCATGGAAAGGTAAAATGTCATCAAGAGATAAAGATAAGAATTGTCCATAAGCATAAAGCCGAAGGCCTGGAAATAGAAAATATGATAAACTGCAAGGACAATTCCCAAAATAGAAAAGCCGATGGTCACCCATTCCCAAAAACCCGTCAATGTCCTGTATCTTGTTGCGATGGGACTCCCGTGTTCCATTTCCACCGTCACCCGCTTTTTGGGTAAGATTTAAAGA
>JAUUVE010000345.1 GCA_030589715.1 Desulfobacteraceae bacterium
AAGAATTTGATCTTGTGTCTCTTGGCGAAACTCCAATAAAAGGAAAGACGGAAAAGATTGAAATATACAGCGTTTAGTAACCGTTCAGGGGTCATCTCATAGGTGTTCTATTTGTGGCATGGCTTAGAGGCGTTTCTGAAATGGAATAGAATATCGAATAACCGCCTGCCATGCAAAGTGCTTGGGGATTGAATAACAACTGCGGCGCTAACATCAGCATTGAGGCGCTATCCCTAGTTTGAGCAAAGGCATTGCGGGCAGGTCGAACAAGGCCTCGGGCTCGGACAGCTGAGCCTAAAACCTGATTTACATCTGAGCAACAATCCTCCTTTCCGAGTCCCCTGTGCCTCCCTCCGGAAGAGGCATCACTCCCCCAGTTACGCTACTTTCTTAACACTTCAAAAATCCCAAGATCTCACAAACATTACAATTTTGTAATGCTACAGAAAGGTTCTGGTAAGGATGGCATGTTATCTTCCAGGCCAAATGCTAGAGGAAAAGCAGTTATCACCATCAAAGAAAGGGGACATCATGAAGATCCAAACAGCAATACAAGATCAAGGGGAAGTGTTGACGGAGCCCATACATTCTGGCCCACAGTTCACCAGTATTCAAACCATTAACGACTCGGTGCATGAGGCATCTGCCTGGGTGAGGCCCCTGGAACAGGAAATGGGCCGGGTGATCATCGGCCAGAGACAACTTTTTGAACGACTCCTGGTGGGACTCCTCTCAAATGGTCATATCCTACTTGAAGGGGTTCCCGGGCTTGCAAAGACATTGGCTTTAAAAACCCTGGCCGCTGCCATCCAAACCGGTTTCAGGAGGATTCAGTTCACTCCCGACATGCTGCCCGCTGATATTATCGGCACCGAGATTTACAACCCGCACGATGTATCTTTTTTTGTGAAACATGGGCCGGTCTTTGCCAATCTGATTCTCGCAGACGAAATTAACCGGGCGCCGGCCAAGGTTCAGAGCGCCCTTCTCGAGGCTATGCAGGAGCGGCAGGTAACAATCGGAGAGAAAACCTATGCCCTCCCCGATCCATTTTTAGTGATGGCCACACAAAATCCCATAGAGCAGGAAGGTACCTATCCTCTGCCAGAGGCCCAGGTGGACCGTTTCATGCTAAAAATCGTCATTACATACCCGTCCGTCTCGGAAGAACGTGTCATCCTTGACGCCATTGACACCACAAACTCCCCTGTCAAGGTGAATCCAGTTGTCAAGGTGGAAGACATTGTTCGGGCGCGTCAGGTTATAAACACAATCTATATGGACGAGAAGGTCAAGAACTACATTGTCTCCCTGGTGTATGCCACCCGCGATCCTCAATCCTATGGCCTCGATCTGCAGCCTTACATCCATAACGGTGCATCCCCGAGGGCTACCATTAATCTTAAGATGGGCAGCAAATCCTTGGCCTTTTTACGTGGACGCGGCTATGTCACACCGGAAGACGTTAAATCCATTGCCATGGACGTGCTCAGACATCGCATCATTATCACCTATGAGGCCGAGGCAGAGGCATTGAAAAGCGAGGATATTGTCCGGAAAATTCTGGACACCATCCCCGTTCCATAGGCGAAGACCCACGTCCTGACATGTGGACGTGATACTCTCACAGATGTCTGTGAAAGGGAGGACGGTATTATATGGATACTCACATTAGCAGCAAAATTCTTGAGAAAGTAAGGCAGGTTGAAATCAAGACAAACCGCCTGGTGGATGATACCCTCTCCGGCCACTACCACTCTGTCTTCAAAGGTCGCGGCATGGACTTTGATGAGGTACGGGAATATGTGCCCGGGGATGACGTGAGGACCATTGACTGGAATGTAACCGCACGTACCGGCCGCACCTTTGTAAAAAAGTTCACCGAGGAACGTGAGCTGACCATTATGCTCCTAATCGACGTCAGTGCCTCGGGCGAATTTGGTTCCTCTGCCCAGAGCAAGCGGGAGGTGATGGCAGAACTTGGGAGCGTGCTGGCATTTTCCGCGGTTCGCAATAACGACAAGGTGGGATTGATCCTGTTCACGGACGATGCGGAACTCTACATACCGCCTGGAAAAGGGAGGTCCCATATCCTGCGGGTGATCCGCGAAATCCTTTTTTTCCAGCCCGAAGGCAAAAATACTGACCTGGTGGCGGCCCTGGATTTTGCAAACCAGGTGATCAAGCGTCGGGCGGTGACCTTTCTTATCTCTGATTTCTGCCTGCCCGGGGACTTTAGCGATTCCCTTGAAGGCTTCAGGCCAAAGCTACAGATAACCAACAGGCACCACGATATGGTTGCCGTTTCCGTGAACGATCCCAGGGAGTGGGAATTACCAGATATTGGACTCCTCACCATCGAGGATTCTGAGACGGGCGAACAGGTTGAGTTGGACACGACACGCGCTGACATCAGGAACGGTTTTTCACAATTGGCCAACCAACGCCGTGAAGAACTGAGAAGGGCAATCCATTCGTCAGGCGTGGATTTTCTGGAGCTTTCAACGGACAAACCTTACCTGCCCGTATTGCTCAATTTCTTCAGTTCGCGGGAAAGGAGAAGACATTGATGAAACGTCTAATCAAGCTTCCCATAGTAGCCGCTGCAGGATTCTCTATCCTTTTTGGGGCAAATGCGACCCTGGCCGTAAAGGATATTGCAGCACCATCACCCAGGTCGTTTCAAAATCAAAAAAGCCCAGTCCCTGTGGCATCTCCGGTTCTTCAGGCATCGCCTCCTGCTCAATCCAAAAACACACCCCCATCGGCGATCGTGCAGGATATCCGGGATATAAGAGGCCCTATCAGCATACCCCACCCCTGGTTATGGGCATACTACGCAGGAGGGGGCTTTCTCCTCTTAGTGGGAGCGTGGGCCTTATGGCGATGGATTCGCAAGGGCAAATCATTCAGGGCAAAAAGTGCCCACGAGATCGCATTTGAGCAGTTGGAGCGGGCCAAGGCCCTGATGCGCCCTGAGAAGACAGAGGAGTTTTCCGTGGCTGTTTCCGGTGCGATTCGGACATATATCGAAAAACGCTTTCAATTGAACGTAACCCACCACACCACAGAGGAGTTTATGCATTGTCTTGCCTCTGATAGACCGGCAATTTTGAGAGAGTACAGTGGAGTGCTGGAGGACTTCTTAGGCCACTGCGATCTGGCTAAATTCGCTCGTTACAACCTTTCTGTTTATCAGATGAAAGCGATGCACCAGAGCGCATGGCAATTCGTAGAGAACACTATACCCTGCCCTGAGGATGAGACCAGTGGGCAAAAGTCAGGGATCAGTGGAGAAGACCCCGTTGCCCCAAAGGA
>JAUUVE010000012.1 GCA_030589715.1 Desulfobacteraceae bacterium
GCCTCTGAAAACCTGACCTTCTGTTTCAGATAGAGATCGGCATTTTCCTTTCTGAAGATCGGATGATCAAGGACCTTGATCTTTATATACAGATCCCCTGGGGGCCCCCCGTACATACCCGCCTGGCCCTTGCCCCGGAGTCTCAACTTCTGCCCCTTACCAATTCCAGCGGGCACCTTGACAGAGATTCTCTCCTGGCGCCCGTCCACCTGATAGGCGATGATCTTGCTCGTGGTCGCGCACAATTCTTCCAGGGTCATGGGAAGTTCATATATTAGATCCTGGCCTTTAGCTGCTCGGTTTTGACCCTGAAAACCACCGCCACGAAAAAAGCTCTGGCCTGTGCCACCCATTCCACCAAACATTTCGTTGAAGGAGCCCTGACCTCTTCCTCCGCCTCCGAAGCCAAATTCCCTAAAGATACTTCCCAGGTCAAAGCCCTTAAAGATGTCCTCCTGGGTGAACCTGCTCTGGAAGCCTTCGGCACCGAACATATCATACTGTTTCTTCTTTTCCGGATCACTGAGGACGGCATAGGCCTCACTCATTTCCTTGAACTTGGCTTCGGCCGATTTGTCTCCCTTGTTTCGGTCTGGGTGGTATTTCAGGGCAAGCTTGCGGTAGGCCTTCTTGATCTCCTCAGGAGAGGCAGATCTTGAAACCCCCAAGATCTTGTAATAGTCTTTGCCTGGCATATTTTTCTCACTGTTGTGCTTTTGGGCCCACAATAGGATGGGAGAAATAAGGATCAGCTAAAAAATTAATCACAGCGGGAAAGAAGTCAAGGTAATATACCCCTCCCGTACATTCGGCCCCGAGGTTACTATTTACCCCTCTGGTTGTTGGGGCCGTTGACCCACCAGTCTGTCTGCTTGTCAAACCACCACTCTGACCTGTCGGTTGTGAGAATTTCTTGTGCCAATCCCTTGGCACTTCCAGTAAGGAGCCTTTTGACGGCAAAGGACAGCCAGTCTTTTGCACTGGGATTGCCCAGGTCCAGCTGCTCCTTTAGTTCCAGGATCAGATCAAGCTGATCTGCGTCCCTTGCGAGGCGGGCCTCCAGCGTGTCATCGGTGTTAAATTCTTGGGTAAGGGAAATTATTTCATCGCCGAATAGGAGCTCTCGAACCTGATCACGAATAGCCCTTTCCTCATCCGCCCTTACATATCTCTTATTGACATAGTTGTGGTCGCCGGTCCTAGCCTCCGGAAGATCGTGGAAAAGGCACATCAAGATCACTTTGTTGAGGTCTGCATCGGGCTCCTGAGAGGCGAGGACATATCCGATTACGGCTGTACGAAAGGAATGATCGGCCACCGATTCGCTGCCAGACCCCAGGAACTGGTAGCCTGTCCGGGGGGTCCTTTTTAGCATCCCCACCTCAAATAGAAATTGTGCACTTCTTTTCATACTGGCTCTTGAATAGGTATATGATATGGAAAAGTCAAGAAGGATTTGTCAGGGCCTCACCTTGATTTATTCAGGGGAAGTGTTTAGTATGAGGCCAGCTAGGCATCATATGTTGTGAGCGTTACCTCAAGTAAAAATATTTCCTGGCAAAAAAGGCGGGGTAACGCATTTTAAAAACCGATTTTTTGAAATGGAAATTCGGACATATCCTGATCCGGTTCTGAAGACACGTGCCAAACCGGTAAAAAATGTAGATGGCGACCTCCAAGGGCTGATCGATGGCATGATCGAGATCATGTACTCGGCACCAGGCATCGGTTTGGCCGCCAACCAGGTGGGGGAACTAAAACGGGTGATTGTCTTTGATCTCGAACCAGGCGAGGCAGGGAGAAGGCCGGGCGTCCTGATCAATCCGGAAATTGTCCTGGGTGGGGATGAAATTATCCGGGAAGAGGCATGCCTGAGTGTGGTTGACTTTTCGGCAGAGGTTGTCCGGAAGACAGAGGCTATGGTCAAGGGGATGGATCGGCACGGCAACCCATTGAGTATAGAGGCCAAAGACCTGTTGGCCGTTTGTCTACAGCATGAGATTGATCATATAAATGGGATTCTCTTTATTGATCATATCAGCAGCCTCAAGAGGGCCTTATACAAAAAGAAGCTGAAAAAGACCCTGAAAGGAAAGTAGTAGACATAAAAGATCGCATGATCAACCCCAATTGAAGCCCATGATATCCGCGGATAATAGAAACAGAGAGGGTTTTCCCAGACGGCCCGGGATCATTTTTATGGGCACGCCTGATTTTGCAGTCCCATCCCTGAGGGGCCTGATCGAATATGGGCATAATGTCCTGGCAGTGGTTACACAGCCTGACAGGCCCAAAGGCAGGGGCAGAAAGGTGGCTGTTTCGCCGGTCAAGAGGGTCGCCACCGAATACCGGCTAGAGGTCCTTCAACCCGAAAAGGTATCGGACCGGCAGTTCTGTGAGGTGGTCCGCGGCAAAAGGCCCGATCTGTTGATTGTTGTGGCGTTTGGACAGATCCTAAAAGATGAACTTCTAGATATCCCACGCTGGGGTGCAATAAATATCCATGCCTCACTCCTGCCCAAATACCGTGGGGCCGCTCCCATCCACTGGGCCATTCTAAATGATGAATCCAAGACCGGACTCACCGCGATGCGGATGGATAGAGGGCTTGACACAGGGCCAATCCTTCTTCAGGAGGAAGTAAACATTGGCCAGGATGAAACGGCCGGCCAGCTTCATGAAAGGCTCTCTGGCCGTTCGGGAGATTTTTTACTGAGAACCCTCAAGGGATTGGAAGAAGGCCGGTTAAAGGAGAAACCCCAGGATCAGGCAAGCGCTACCTATGCCACCAAGATTGACAGGGAGATGTCTTTGGTGAGTTGGGATCAACCGGCTCATACTGTATCGGCCCTTATAAGGGCACTAGATCCATGGCCCGGGGCCCTCACCACTCTGGAGGGAAGGGAGATCAAGCTCTTCTCCTCACGGGTCCTTGGCGAAGAACGGTTGGGCACAGTACCTGGAAAGGTTGCAAGACAGGTCGAAGGTGCGCTTGAGGTGGAAACCGGCAGGGGCGTCATAGAGATCAGGGAGCTCCAGATCCCAGGCAAGAAGAGACTTGTTGCCGGCGATTTCCTCCGAGGCTTTCCCCTGGAGGAGGGCACGGTATTGGGCAGGTGAGATGGAAGAATTGACTGTCAAGGTGCAGGGATCTGTTGGAACGAGAGAAAAGGGCGAACCTGAGGATTCACAGCCCCCGCGGAAGAGGGTTTTTGTCTTCCTCTTGTTGATTACGTGCGTTGTCCTGGTGGGCTTGGCCTTCCTGCTCTGGTGGGTGCCGTATGTGGGCCTGGCAAGTATTCACAAAAGCCTTCCCATGATCCTGGCAGTTGTCTTTGCGGGCTTGGTTCTCTTTGGCCTGGGCGGTGCCTTGACCCTCGTTTTTACCATCATCCGGGGGAAGAATCTCTTTTTTAACCGCAGGATCCGGGGTGTGGTTATCCGCATCCTGTTTCCCTTGCTCGTGGTAGTTGGCAAGTGTTTCGGCATAAGCAAGGAAGAGACCCGAAGATCCTTTGTGGCAATTAACAACAAGCTCGTCCTTGCCGAGGCCAAAAAGGTGAGACCGGAGAAGCTTCTCATCCTCCTACCGCACTGTCTTCAGAATCACGAATGCACCGTGCGAATCACAGGTAGCGTGGAGAACTGCAAGGCCTGTGGCAAGTGCAAGATAAAGGACCTGGTGGCCTTGTCGGAAAAGTATCATGTCCCTGCCTCTGTGGCCACTGGTGGTACTTTGGCCAGGAGGATCGTGGTGGAGAAAAGGCCGACGGTCATTATTGCGGTGGCCTGCGAACGGGACCTCACAAGCGGGATTCAGGACAGCTATCCTATCCCTGTCTTTGGCATACTGAACAACAGGCCCTTTGGGCCATGTTATGATACGGATGTGGATCTGGAGCTCGTTGAACAAGGAATGATTACCTTTTTGGGAAATGTAGCCGGTGATGCCGAGGGACCTGGCACTAAGGGTGCTCAACAGGCTGGATCTTAGCCCCGCTTTTCCGGATCGCTATCTGGAACGGGCCTTTCAGCAGGAATCCAATTTTAGCGAACGGGATCGCGCCTTTGCAGTTCACCTGGTACAGGGAGTTCTTCGATGGCGACTTCGACTCGACTGGATCATCAAGAAAAGCCTCCGATTTTCCTTTAATAAGATTGCCCCCCCTATTCTGAACATCCTCCGCATAGGTGTCTACCAGATATTTTTCATGGACCGAGTACCTGACTCCGCTGCCGTGGATGAGGCAGTGAAGCAGGCAAAGGCCATTGGCCGGAGACATGTGGTAGGCTCTGTCAACGGGATCCTGAGAAATATCTGCCGCCAGAAGGACCAAGTTCATTTTCCCGCGCGTGAGACTGACCTGATTGGTTACCTTTCTGTGTATTACTCCTATCCTGTGTGGTTGGTGGAAAAGTGGATCAGGGAACTGGGAATCAATTCCGCAGAACGGCTTTTGGAGGCCGGAAACGGGATTCCCGCTTTGGTTATCAGGACCAATACCCAAAGGGTTGACAGGGCAGGGCTGATCAGGCTTCTTAAAGAGGAAGGGGTCACGGGAAGGCCCACCTCTTATTCGCCCGAGGGCATAAGGATTGATAGCCTAAAGGGTCCTGTCAACCTATTGAAGAGCTTCCAGGATGGTCTGTTTCAGGTGCAGGGCGAGGCAGCCCAGATCTCTTCCCATCTGCTCTTCCCAGGCCCAGGTGAAGTTATCCTTGATTTATGCGCAGGGCTGGGAGGGAAATCCACTCATATGGCTCAACTTACGGGATACAAGGCCCGGATAGTTGCCCTTGACATGAGCCATAGCAGACTGGTAAGGCTTTCACAGAGTTCACGCCGTCTCGGGATGGGCCCCATTGAGCCGGTGGTTGCGGATGCTGGCAGCCATCCTTCCTATCTGTTTCGCTGTACCTTTGATAAGATCTTGATTGATGGGCCTTGTTCGGGCTTGGGTATTATTTCCAGGCATCCGGACGGAAAGTGGGCCAGGGATGAAAGTGATATAAGGAGGCTGGTCCGGCTGCAGAAAAGCATCCTTAATCAGGCCGTGCCCCTCCTCAAGAAGGGAGGCAGGATGCTGTATGTGACCTGTACCATCTCGAGGGAGGAAAACGAAGGGGTGGCCAGTGACTTTTTGAGAGAAAATAGCGGGATGACGTTAGAGGATCTGAGCGATCTTGTGCCCGAATGGGGCACCGCGCTGATAGATGATCAAGGTTTTTTCAGGACCTTTCCCCATATTCACGGAATGGAGGGTTTTTTCGGGGCCCTGTTCATCAAGAAGAATACTCGCTGAGTGTCCAAAAAAATACCAGGGAGGAACGTATGGGAAAGATAGCACCCTCAATCCTTTCGGCAGATTTTACCCGGCTTGGAGAAGAGATCAGAGAGGTGGAAAGGGCCGGGGCCGACTATATCCACATAGATGTAATGGATGGGCACTTTGTCCCCAATATAACGATCGGCCCCATGATCGTTAAGGCAGCTCGACGCGTCACAGAATTACCCCTTGATGTCCATCTGATGATTTCCAATCCGGATCCACTTATCGATGATTTCGCAAGGGCAGGTGCGAGCATCCTGACAGTGCATGCCGAGACCCTCAACCATATTCACAGGACGATTCAACACATAAGGGATAGAGGGGTCAGGCCAGGTCTCGCATTGAATCCTGCCACACCCGTGGATGTCTTGGAATATGTCCTGGATGACCTGGACATGGTGCTGCTGATGACAGTCAATCCTGGTTTTGAGGCCCAGGAATTTATCCCGGAGGTCATTCCCAAGATAAAGAGGCTGAAGAAAAAGATCGATGGGAGAGGTCTGGATGTGGACATGGAGGTTGACGGGGGTATTAACCCGGACATAATAGGCGATGTGGCGAGGGCTGGTGCCAATGTCTTTGTTGCGGGTTCTGCCATTTTTTATAGCGAAGATTATGAAAAGACCATCCGTTTGCTGAGGGACAGGATCGAAGGCCATGGGGAGGGAGAGGGAGCAAAATAGGTGATGTTTTTGGCCGACTATCGAGGGTACGCTCGGACGTGAATATAAGATCGATCGAAATAAAACAGGATATGCCGGGATTTGATTCCTTTTTTGTTTCCTGGCTCTGTCAGGATGATCTCAACATCGTTGTTGACGTAGGGCCTGCCAACACGGCAGCTCGACTGGTTGAGTCCTTGGGGGCCCTGGGCCTGGACAGGGTTGACTATGTCCTTCTGACCCACATTCATATCGACCATTGTGGGGGATTGGGTGACCTGCTGGAGCACTACCCCATGACAAGGGTCATATGCCATGACAAGGCCGTAGAGCATATGGTTGACCCTTCAAGACTCTGGAGTGGCAGCTTGAAGGTGCTGGGCGAGATTGCCGAGGCATATGGCCCTCCAAGACCCATCCCGAAGGGAAAGCTAATCCCTCACAGTGAAAGCGACCTAAAAGACCTGACGATAATAGAGACCCCGGGTCATGCGGTTCATCATCTGAGTTTCGTTTACAGGGATCTACTCTTTGCAGGGGAGGCAGGGGGGAACTACTTTATCATTGGGGATACCGAATATCTGCGTCCAGCCACGCCCCCGAGGTTCTTCTTCGAGGTTTGCCTGGGAAGTATTGATCGGCTGCTCTCGCTGGAAGACCAGCCCATATGCTATGCGCATTTTGATCAAGCCAGAAGTTCCCATAGGTTATTGGGGATATCTCGTGAGCAATTGATCCTTTGGAAGGAAATAATCCATAAACAGGTACTAAAGGGAGATCAGGAGCTTTTGGAGAGATGTATGAATGGGCTAATAGAAAAGGATCCAAACCTAAAGGGAATAAGCAGGATGGACCAGGATACCCTGAAACGGGAGAGGTTTTTTATGGCCAATGCCATCAAGGGTTTTATAGGTTATTTCAAAGAAAGGGATGACTGAACCCCGATGTTGATAATAAATAGCCGTTTTTTTGACGAGGGTCAGGACTTCTTGCAACATCGGGGCAAATTCCGGACTGCATGATAAGCGAATTTCTCGATCGTCATCAATTTGTTATCTCATGCTGTAATAGCAGACCGTTTTCTGCCAATTGCCAGGACTTTTTGCAACATCGGGGTGAATCGAAGTTATGAAAGACAGTAATTATTTTGAAAGGATCAATTTTAAGACCCTTATAGAGACGGACGGATACGATCGAATTCAAGACAGACTAAACATCATTGATGTCTTCTTGGGTAAGGAAGAACACATCACGATTGAAGAGATGTGCAAACTCCTCTCAGAAAAGGGATATGATTACGAGCCTGAATTCGTCAGGCAATGCATGAACAGGATGGCGGATCTGGGGTTTGCACAAAAGAAGCAATTTAAGGACCAGCCCATACGGTATGAGCATCGACATCTGGGCAGGCACCACGATCACTTCATCTGCACCAAATGTGGCAAGATCGTTGAATTTGCCGACCAGGACATGGAGCGATTGCAGGCGAAGATTGCGGCGAGCCACGGATTTCATATGCTTCAGCACCGGATGGAGATCTACGGGCTCTGCTCTGAATGTCTGGAGCAAAGGAAACCGCTGATGCCTTTGGGCTTGGCCAAGCCGGGTGAAAGGGTCATAATCAGGGAGATGGCAGGGGGGAGGAGTGCGCTGTCGAGACTGTCATCCATGGGGTTGAGACCTGGGGATCAAATTGAAATCATCAATAATACCGGACATGGAAGAATCATCTTAGGCCATGATTATACGAGACTTGCGATAGGAAGAGGAGTGGCCCAGAAGATCATGGTCTCAGTGGCGGATAAGGAGGGAGCGGATCAGGACGTCACGTGATCCTTTGCAAGAAGTCCCGGAGCCGGTCCCTGATAGCCCTTATCAGCCTTTCGCCACCACCTCGATAGTCGTAACGATCTCTTTCCGCAGAGGTGACAGCCTCTGGGATATGACGTAGCTTTAGCTTGATGATGGCCATGTAATCGTCCAAGAGAAATCTCCGATAGATGAGGTTGAGGAAGGGGATTCTGAATTCCCCTTTGGAGATAGATGCCCCCCAGTCAATGATGTAGGGTTGGCCATCATCGCCCAACAGGGTATTGGGTGCCCTCTTTAAATCACAGTGGGCCACACCCCTTTTGTGGAAGCTGTCCACCAGGTCCTTTAGGGCGGAAAAAAACGATTCAGGAAGCCTCATCTCCTTTTCAAGATTTTCCAGACTGCTTCCCGGTATCTCTTCCAGCACCAGGGCAAGCCCGTCAATTACCCGGTATAGACTGGGTACACCCTTTAGGTCCTTTAGCCTTCTGAAGGCCTTGCTCTCCCTCCATACCAGGAAACGACCGACGGTATTTCTAAAAAAAAATCTGTTGGCGCTGTAATCTTTGACCACGGCCCGCACCCCGTTCTCCTCCACTACCCAAATGGCGGGTCTTGTGCTGGAAGACCCCCTCAGGATACCATGCTGTTTTTTTGGAAAATCGGAGAGCTTTAGGGTCTCAAACATAAGCGGTTACTCATCCCGTATTCCGGGAACCAAATTTGTAACACCCTGCAACGCCAAGGTATTCGTGTTTTCTTGAGAATTGTAGACCATAAAAACCCGCAAATCAATCATGGTGATTTTAGCCGGTACGGTGCAGAAATAGCGTTTTCCGGAATACGGGACTCATGGTGAATGATATTTGAAGTAGGCAGCACAGGTCCCTTCGCTTGAGACCATACAGGGGCCAACGGGATTTCGGGGCGAACAGACCTTCCGGAAGAGCTTACAGTCCAAAGGCCTGGCGGTTCCCCGCAGGATTTCGGCACAGCAGCACCCCGGGGGCTCTTTGGCAGGTGGGACATCAAGATCAAATCGGGTCTTGGCGTCAAGGGCTGAGAATCCGGCCCTTATGGCCAGTCCACCTCCGGGAATCGTTCCGAGACCCCGCCAAGGGGAGTCGCAGGGTTCGAAGACCTCTTTCATCACTCTCAAGGCCCCCGGGTTTCCCCCGGGAGTGGCGCCCCGCACATATTGGATTTCCACCTCTGCCCTCCCTGTCTCTACCTGCTCCACAAGCATCAATATCCCTTGGAGGATATCAATGGGCTCAAAGCCCACCACAACACAAGGGATGTGGTACTGAGAAGCGACCGCTTCATAGGCTGACGTGCCTATGATGGTGGTCACATGGCCGGGACATATAAAGCCGTCAATATCAAGATCTCCGCCTGAGAGGAGGGCCTCCATGGCAGGCGGGAGGAGTTTGTGGGCGGATAGGACCGAGAAGTTGGGCAACTGATTCTGGTGGGCAGTCTTGATGGCAGCGGCGACCGTGGGGGCCGTGGTCTCAAAGCCGATCCCCAGGAAGACGACCTCCTTTTCGGGGACTTCACCGGCAATCTTGAGGGCGTCGAAGGTGGAATAGACCAGCCTGACATCCGCCCCCCCGGCCTTCTCTTGATCAAGGGAAGACCTGGTCCCGGGAACTCGAAGCATATCGCCAAAGGTTGTCACAACAACACCTGGTGATCTTGCCAATTTCACCGACCTGTCTATCTCTTCCATGGCCGTGACGCAGACAGGGCAGCCAGGCCCCGAAACCAAATCGATGGTCTCCGGCAGGAGGCTGCGGAGCCCGTGCTTGAAGATAGACATGGTATGGGTACCGCAGATTTCCATCAGTCGAACGGGCTTTCTTGAGGTCTCTTTGATCTTGCGTGAAAGGCCCCTTGAGACCGTGCCATCACGGTATTCATCAATGTATTTCATGACCTCCCCTTATGGCTTGCGCAAGCCCTTAACGAGCGTATCCGTCATATTCTCCTGTTGCACCGGCATACCTCAGGCCTGCGCAGACTGCCTGCCCGAGGGCCAATGAACCGTCATTGGTTGGGACCGCGGCGTGGCTAAAGACAGTAAGTGCCGAAGAGGTCAACTCACGGGTCAACCCACGGAGAAGTGTCACATTTTGAAATACACCACCGCGCAAGGCCACCTGATCTATCCCGGTCTCGTCCCTGATTCTGATACATACATTTTTATACATATCTATCAAGGTATTATGAAACCGTCGGCTGATCAATCCCCTTCCAACTCCTTTCCGGATGTCTTCCACTATCCCTCTTATGATCTCACCCGTAACCATAACCCATAGATCTCCCACTTTCTTGATCTCCCAAGGGTAGTTTCCCCTCGCCCGGTGGGTCTGGCACATCTCCAGCTCAATGGCCGCCTGGCCTTCATAGGCTACCTCGTGTCTTATACCTAAGAGGGAGGAGACTGCATCAAAGAGCCTTCCGCAGCTGGAGGTGAAGGGGGAATTGATCTGTTTCCGGGCCATCTGGAGGATGATCGCGGCCTTCTTCGGATCGAGGTCCCGAATAAATGGAATAGGCAGGTCAAAGAGTTGATCCCCGTACGCCTTATGGAGATAGACAAGGGCCATACGCCACGGGGACCTGACCGTCGCGTCCCCCCCCGGGAGGGGGACATAATCAAGATGCGCTGCGCGCTTGAATGAAGTGAGATCCGAGAGCAGGATCTCTCCTCCCCATATCTGCCCATCAATGCCGTAGCCTGCACCGTCCATGGCCAGGCCGATGACCGGGCCAGTGAGTCCATGTTCTGCAAGGCAGCTTACAATGTGTGCATGGTGGTGCTGGACACCGAGTCGGGGTAACTCATCCTGTTCATGGGCATATCTGGTGGTAAGGTAGTCCGGGTGCAGATCGTGTGCAAGGAGTCGTGGATGAATCTCCAGGATCCTTTTTAGGTGTGAGACTGTCAGATGAAAGAATTCAAGGGTCTCAAGGTTCTCCATATCCCCTATATGCTGGCTTATGAAGGCGCGGTTTTCTTTGGTAAGACAGATGGTATTCTTGAGCTCCCCACCAACCGCGAGGACAGGGGGAAGGTCGATCATCTCTTCTGAGAGGAAGATCGGGACCGGCACATACCCCCTGGAGCGTCTAATCTGCCTTGGGACTTGATCCACAACCCTGAGCAGAGAATCGTCACTCCTGAGATAGATGTCCCGGTTGTGGACCAAGAAATAGTCCGCAATGTGGCCCAGGTGTTTGAAGGCCTCTTTGTTATCGATATTGATCGGTTCTTCTGTCATATTGCCACTGGTCATGACCAGGGCCTTAAAGGGGCCCTCCATCAACAGATAGTGGAGCGGGGCGTAGGGGAGCATGATCCCGAGGTATTTGTTTCTGGGGGCAACCTGGGGCGATAGGCCGTGAAACCGGCGTTTCTTGAGGATGACTATGGGGCGCTGATAAGAGGTCAATGTCTCAGCTTCCGCCTCATTTATGTGGGCAAGCTCACGGGCGGTCTCCAGGTCCTTTACCATGAGTGCCAGGGGCTTCTCTTCCCGGTGCTTCCTCCTCCTAAGCCTCACCACCGCCTTGTGGTTGGCCGCATCCACGGCCAGATGAAACCCGCCCAACCCCTTTATAGCCAGGATGTGACCACTCCTTAGGAGATCTGTGGTCTCCTTTATCGGATCTTGGCAGAGGATCTTCTCGCCGTCGGACCTGTGAAGGGAGGTCATTGGCCCACATTCCCAGCATGCATTGGGCTGGGCATGAAATCGCCGGTCTTTGGGATCATGATATTCCCTCCCGCAGGAAGGGCACATCTCGAACTTCTTCATAGTGGTGCTGGACCGGTCGTAAGGGATATCCGTTATTATAGTGTATCTCGGACCACAGTTGGTGCAATTGATAAATGGGTATCCAAGACGCCGATCCTTTGGATTCATCATCTCTGAGAGGCAATCGGGACAGATACTTACATCGGGTGAAATCAGGGCGGATCGCTCTTCCCCTGCCTTGCTGACCCTGATTTCAAAGGCCTCTTCATTTCTCAGAGGGATCTTGGCACATTCAATGGAGGAAATATGGGCGAGGGGAGGTCGTTCTGCGACGAGCACTCCAAAAAAGCGCTCGACGTCTTTTTCACTACCTTCGACCTCGACCTCAACGCCCTGGGGAGTGTTGGTCACATATCCGGCGAGATGATAGCGGTAGGCAAGCTGGTATATGAAAGGACGAAAACCGACCCCCTGGACAATGCCCTTGATGGCACCTCTGGCCCGTTTGTTCATTTTCCTTTCAAATCGACCCCCCGGCTCCTTACAGCTTCTTTGAGCCAGGAATACCAGGCATCAAGTCCCTCTCCGGTCTTACAGGAGATTTCGAACATGGTCAGGTGGGGGTTGACCTTTAATGCTTGCTCTTTGATGGTTTCGATGTTGCAATCTACATATGGAAGGAGATCGATCTTATTGATCAGCAATACCTTTGATTCATGAAACATAAGGGGGTATTTTGATGGTTTGTCCTCTCCTTCGGGTACGCTGAGGATCATCACCTTGAAGTCCTCACCAACCTGGAATTCTGCAGGGCATACCAGGTTACCCACATTTTCAACCACCAGGAGGTCAAGGTCATCGAAATTGAAACTCTTGAAGGTATCCCTGATCATGTTTCCATCCAGATGGCATGCGCCGCCTGTATTGATCTGGACCACAGGGATGCCCTTCCGGGCGATCCTCTCAGCATCTTGAGAGGACTGTATGTCGCCTTCTATGACACCCATCCGCAGATGATCTTTGAGACCGTCTATGGTCTTCTCCAAAAGGGAGGTCTTCCCGGCCCCGGGAGAACTCATAAGGTTAAATACCACCAGCCCCTTTTCATCAAAGATTGCCCTGTTTTCCTGGGCTATCCGGTCATTGGCCTCCAGTATATCCTTTACCACTGATATCTTCATGCTATACTTTCTTCCTCTCCTGATCAGTCCACTTCCATTTCCACGATCGATAGGTTCTGTCCGGCTATGGTATCAATCTCGGTGCTGCTGCACTCCGGACATTCAAAGGTATAATCCTGAATTTCAAATGTGTGTTTACAATCCCTGCAGGTCCCTTTGAGGGGAATGATCTCCATTATCAGTTTTGCCCCCTCCAGCTCCGTGCCGGAGGTCATTACCTCAAAGCAAAATGAGAGGGAATCAGGCACAATCGCCGACAATTGTCCGATATGGAGCCGGGCCGATCTTAGGGTACCTGCATCGTGCTTGACCATCTCTTCCCTAAGGATGTCGATCAAGCTCTGCGCTATGGACATCTCATGCACGATAAAAACCCATTGACTCTCCCACCAGGCGGGCGCCATTTGGGCGTCAGGTCGAGAGGAAGTGGCTTTTGGCTGTTTTTTATCCCCGCGTCAGGGCCACAACCAAGGAGTATACCTTTTGCCTGGCATCGTTGAAGATGCCTGAAAGGTTTAGGGAATGGTTGGCAAAAATGCTTCCGGGGTCTCCGTTAAACACTATGATCGGCTCAAAGTGACATCTGTAAAGGTCTTCCAGAATCTTATCAATGAGCTTGACCGAATTCTTATCCTTAAGGACATTAATAAAGTCTACGCGTATGGCCTTAAAGGATCCATAGAGTGCGTAGGCAACACCCTGGGCATAATAGAAGTTGTCGTCTATACGATACCAAGGGATGTCGATTTTTACCATTTTGCTACCCTCGGCGCCCTTTCCGGTCTCTTCGTCAAAGGTCAGGACCACATCTATGTCGCGCGGGGCATTTATCAGCCGGGTGTTTACCCCCCCCATCAGTGAAGTGTACTGATTAAGGAGCTCAACCAGGTTGTCGGCCCTTGGATAAAAGTGGGATTTTCCTGCCAGGAGAGCCTTATAGAAGGCCGCCAGGTTTTCGCTGGCAAGCTCCCACTTGCTTTCTGCGGATGGGAACCACCACTTATAAGGGTCGTTGGAAAGGGCAGTAAAGGCCGCTTCGGCATAAGGGTCAAGCCTGTCCGTGGTCCTCATGCGGGTGAGGTTATCTCTCAAGACCCGGGTGTTGTATCGTACGACCTCCAGCGTTCCGATCTGGAAATTGGGCATATTATCCAAGAGGACCGTAGGCCAAAAGATGTCATTGGGCAGCCAGTTCTCACACATCTCTTTGATAAGAATCTCATTGGTCTTTATAAAGGCCGATCCTTTTACACTGGTATCCAGGGGGCCAAGGGCAATCCTGTCGGGCTTCCTGGCATTGATGGCCATGACGATGACCACGAATAGAAGGAAAGCCAAGATGACAATCAGAATCGTAAGCCCTCGTTTCGACCTTCCTTTTTTTTGGGGGGTATCTTCCATAATCCTTCACCGCCTCTAAGAATTTGCCAAATCGTTGTGATTCGGATGGTTAAATGGAAACCAGGATGAACTTGTGCATTCTAGAGAGGAGGCGACCATATTGTCAATAAAGTAATAAATGGGTCCTTGATTTATCCGCAATGAGATATGGAATCCCTCCTTTGGTCTAGCTGATGCCTACTTTCAAAAAGACCACGATATTATGGAGAAACCAACTTGCGCAGTTCATGGATAATCTCGATTCCTATACTGATGGGAAACCCATCTTCGCTGTGCTCAAGACGCATGGTGACGCCATCAACACAGCCGTTAGCGACCAGGTACTCGACGGTGGCTTGAGGATCGATAAACTCAAACATGTCCTCTTCAAGCTGTTTGCTCAGGACCGCTAAAACACCATAAACCCCCCAGTTTGACACGGTGGCAATCACCAGCTCATCGCAGCAGGTAACCGAAGGGATAATGTCCATCGCTCCCAGCGCATCGTATAGGTTGCCCATCCCGATCTCGTTTCCGCCATCCCCAAAGGCAATGGTGGGACAACAGCCAGATTCAAAAAACAGGTCATATTTTGCAGCAAAATGGGTGATATCCTCTTTACGCATGTTGTAATAGCGCCCATCTGCCGTTACCCCCGGGCGTTCAACAGACACCACGAGTGAAGGGTTCAATTCTTCAAGGGCCTGCTGGACGACTGGCCGGCTTTTATCCCAATCAGCAATGGGTAATTCATAGGTGACAAAGTCTCTTGCAAGTATTCTTGATATGGGAGGTGCACAAACAAATAGGGGTTTATGGCCCAGGTGCTCAAGGACACGATATAGGGCAATGGCGCCAATGGGACCATCACTTTCAAAACTCCCGGAAACAGGAAAACCGGTACCTATCAGCACCACTCCCTTGTTGTCCAAAATGAGCTGCGCTGCTCTCTCGCAGTAACCGGGTTGCATATTCAGCCTAAGCAGGTTCATACCCCTGGTACCATGCTGCAAGATGACCTCTTCAATTTGATTGGAAAGCGAATACATGTGTCAGTTACCCAAATTATGGGTTCTTACGAAGGCATCGAATCCTGGGGTGAAGAATTTGCGTCCCTATCTATAAATCCTTGTCAATTCCCGAAAGTCCTGGCAAGATTGACCCCGATACTGTTGCAGGGAGGAAAGACTCCCGGCTTCATCAAGAGATGCGAGCGCATATGGAACAATACCCAAGGCCAAAAGGGAAAGTCAAAGAAATACATTATCGAGGTTTTAGGAACAGATATATATAGGTGGGGTTTAGCATGATTGGACAATCACTTAGAGATCTTTTTTTGGAAAGCGTCTCGATCCGTGGAGAAAGGAAGGCCATAAGCTTCATGCGGGATGGTGTCATAGAGACGGAGATGACATATGAGGATTTGGACAGGGATTCAAACCGGGTAGCCAATAGCTTCCTGAACCTGGGGGTTCAAAAGGGAGACAGGGTCATCCTATGCCTTGAAAAATCCCTTTTTTTTGTGGTTGTTCATCTTGCGGTTCAAAAGATTGGCGCAATTTCGGTGCCCTTGAACCCGGGTTTCAGAGAATCGGAAATGTCATATCTCCTGAATGACGCAGATCCCAAACTGGCGATTTCAGGGCCATTGCAGGCCATAATTGTTAAGGACATAGCCCCCCTTTTAACTACTATCGTGATCCATACCGATAGACCTTATCAGGATCTGGATTTCTTTCTACGTGCCTCGGATGCAATACCCCAGGCAGAACTAAAACCGGAAGATCCCGGACTCCTTATCTACACCTCAGGGACGACGGGTGA